>NZ_KV827989.1:55989-56442 GCF_001836265.1 Corynebacterium sp. HMSC036E10 | reverse complement strand
GGAAACAATCCGACGCACGCCACATGGCAGCAGATACACCCCTGGATCAGTTGTGTTTGATTGAACGCAAACTCGCCGTGGTTGAAGATGCGGCGAAGCGTTGGCGGTTGCGCTTTACCCTGCTGCAGTTCGAGGGCCGCTTTGATGCGCTCTCGCGTTATGCCGATCGGGTTATTGATGCGAAGAAACCCGCGCCTGAAAAGCAAGTGCGGTTTTCTCGTGCTCGTGAGGGTATGGCCACGCTGCACTTGACGCATTCGGCGCGCAACATTGCCGATATTGAACACACGCTGCGCGGAATGATCGACACGGAACTGCCGCCAGCCGGCCAGATGGCCGATGCACTCATGGGTATCTTGCGCGGCGACGGCAAGGGCAGTGGGGTGCCGCATGCAGTACCACGGCCGATCATTATGGTCCCGCTTCCCGAATGGACGCGTATCCAATCCGGTG
>NZ_KV827989.1:0-55889 GCF_001836265.1 Corynebacterium sp. HMSC036E10 | reverse complement strand
GTGCAGTCAACCTGTATCGCACCCAGCGGTTTGCTAATGGTAAGCAACGCGCGTTGGCATCGATGATGTCGCCGACGTGTCCGGTGCCGGATTGCCGGCATGGGGCTGACAACTGCGAAATCCACCACATCCAAGCCTGGCGGTATGGCGGGGAGACCAACCTGGCCAACCTGGTGCCGTTGTGTCGGTTCCATAACGGGCGCAACGATGATGACCCGCGTGAAAACCGCTACGGGCGAATACAGATACGTGATGGGATACCGGTGTGGGTATCGCCGGGAGGGTCGGTCGTCGAGAAGCATCCGCCCGGAGCCATGCAACAACTCTTCACATAACGAAAAAGCCCGCCAAAAAGCGGGCCAATCGTCATGCCTACACACTACTTCGCAGACGGAACCTCCGGCGCGACACCAGTGCGCTCATACTCCGCGAGAATATCGATACGACGCTGATGACGCTCCTCCTCACTCCACGGCTGAGCAACAAACGCATCAACGATCGCGAGCGCCTCCTCCTCCGTATGCATACGGCCACCAATACCAATCAACTGAGCATTATTGTGCTCACGCGCCAACTTCGCCGTCTCAACCGACCACGCCAACGCACAACGAGCACCCTTCACCTTATTCGCAGCAATCTGCTCACCATTGCCCGAACCACCAAGCACAATGCCCAAAGAACCCGGATCAGCGACCACAGCCTCCGCTGCGGCGATGCAAAACGCCGGGTAATCATCCGCAGCGTCATACTCGTGGGCGCCGCAGTCAGTCACCTCATGCCCCTGCGCCTCAAGATGGGCCTTAATCTGATTCTTCCGCTCGAAACCGGCGTGATCTGCTCCAAGGTAAATACGCATAGGGCCTAGCGTACCTGCGGGGCTTCCGTACGGCTGCGCTTGAGCTCAAAGAAATACGGGAAACTTGCCACACCAACCGCATGGTCGAACAACCTCCCAGCATCCTCGCCCTCCGGCACACGCGTGATCACCGGGCCGAAAAACGCACTGTCGCCGAGCTTGACCACGGGGGTGCCGACGTCGTCGCCAACCTCAGCCATTGCCGACGCGTGAAAACCGCGCAAGGCCTCATCAACCTCGTCGGTATTCGCCACATCCGCGTACTCCGCGGGCAAACCAACCTCGGCGAGCGCCTCCGCAATAACACTGTCGTAGGCGCCGAAACCTTTCTTGTGATCCTGGCCGCCAGTGTGGATGATCGTGCCCATCGCCGTGTACAGCGCGTCGATCTTGTCCGGGGCATCCTGCTTCACTTTCGCGAACACACGCGCGGGACCCCAGTTCGCCTTCATCAACTCGGCATAGTCGGCAGGGATGTCACGGCCGTCGTTGAGCACGGAGAGCGACATCGGCACCCACTCGACCTCAACATCGCGGACTTTCTCCACTTCCTTCATCCAACGCGAAGTCAACCAGCAAAACGGGCAGGAAACATCAAACCAAAAAGTCACTTGCTCTTTCATGCCGCCCACAATAGCGCGTGTAGCCTGAGTCACATGAAGACTAATCTCACGCGTGAAGACGCGCAGTTGCGCGCAAAGCTCATTTCCAACGTTCGTTACGACATTCTGGTGGATATCACTGGCAAGGACACGTTCACGACGGTGTCGACAATCCAGTTCGATTCCGAGGCGGGAACGACGCACTTTGACCTGGTGGCGGAGTCGTTCGAGGCGACGCTTGATGGTGAGGCGACTGGCCAGGAGATCACGTTGTCGGCGGGTTCCCATGAGCTGCGGGTGACGTCGACGGAGCCGTACAACCGCACGGGTGAGGGCCTTCATAAGTTCACGGATCCGGTGGATGGCAAGGACTACCTGTACACGCAGTTTGAGCCGGCGATGGCGATGAAGGTGTTTGCCTCGTTTGATCAGCCGGATTTGAAGGCGACGTACAAGGTGGGTGTGAAGGCGCCGGAGCGTTACACGGTGATTCTGAATGAGGCGGTTTCACGCGAGGAAAACGGTGACGGCACCGCGACCTGGACCACGACGATTGATTACCCGCTGTCGACATACCTGGTTGCGATTTGCGCGGGTGAGTTTGAGAAGGTCACCGACACGTACGACGCGGGTGATGGCCGCACGATTGAGCTTGGTCTGTACGCGCGTGCCAGTTTGATTCCGCATATGGATTCGGAGCGACTGTTCCGTCAGACGAAGGACGGCTTCGATTTCTATCACGCGAATTTCGGCCGCAAGTACCCGTTTGGCGACAAGTACGATCAGGTGTTTTGCCCGGAGTACAACATGGGCGCGATGGAGCACGTTGGTTGTGTGACGTACCGCGATGAGTACATTTTCACGTCTGAGCCGACGCCGTATCGTCTGGAGCGTCGCAACGATACGATTCTGCATGAGATGGCGCATATGTGGTTCGGCGATCTTGTCACGATGGAGTGGTGGGACGATCTGTGGCTCAATGAGTCGTTTGCTACTTGGTCGGCGGCGACGGCGCAGGTGGGTATCGGTGAGTATCCGGAGGCGTGGACGACGTTTGCCACGGTGGAGAAGGCGTGGGCGTATTCGCAGGATCAGTTGCCGTCGACGCACCCGATTGCTGCGGATGCGCCGGATATTGAGACGGCGGAGCAGAATTTCGACGGCATTACTTACGCCAAGGGTGCGTCTGTGTTGAAGCAGTTGCAGGCGTATGTGGGTTATGAGGAGTTTTTCGCGGGTGTGCGTAAGCACTTCGATAACCATGCTTACTCCAATGCCACGTTTGATGATCTGCTCGGCGCGCTGGAGGAGGCTTCGGGTCGCGACTTGTCGAACTGGGCTGAGCAGTGGCTGCGTACTACCGGTGTGTCGCGTCTTTACCCGGAGATTTCGGACACGTTTACCGTGGTGCAGGAGTCGCCGGTGTTGCGCGATCACCGTGTTCGCGTGGGGCTTTATTCGCTTATCGACGGCACCGTGCAGCGCACCCACCAAGTCGAACTCGATATCACCGGCGAGCGCACTGAGATTCCTGAATTTTCAGGCGTGAAACACGATCTCGCCCTGGTGAACGACGACGACCTCACGTACTGCCTGATGGGCCTCGATGCGCAGCAGCAGCAGTTTGCCGTGGAGCACTTGGGCCAGATTGAGGATTCGTTGGCGAAGACGTTGGTGTGGTCTTCCCTGTGGGAGTCTGTGCGTGATGGTCGTCTGCCTGCTCGTCAGTATGTGGAGTTGGTGGCGCGCGAGGTTGGCCCGGATATGCAGGAGCGGATCGCCGCTCAGGCTACTGAGGCTGTGAAGCGCTACGTTGATCCGGCGTGGCGGCGCACCGGCTTCGATCTGCTGAACGAGGCGTTCCGTGGTCAGGAGCAGAAGGCGGTGTTCGACCGTGCGCTTGCCCGTCTGGAGCCGACTGAGGAGACGGTTGAGTACTTCAAGGATTTGCTGAAGACCTCCGAGAATCAGGAGGTTCGTTGGTTGGCGATCACGAACCTTCTCGCTGCTGGCGCCTTGCCGTTGGAGGCCGTTGACGAGGAGAAGGACGAGACGTCGGAGGGTGCGATTTCGCGGTTGAGGGCGAGGGCGGTCGTCGATAAGCGTTGGGCTTGGGACAAGCTCATTAACGACGACCTGACCAATCTCGAGGCCCGCTACCTCATGGACGGGCTCACCTTCACCGACGCTGGGCTCGAGGGGTTGACCGACGAGTACTTCCGCGCCGCGCCGGCCCTGTGGGACCGTTTGACCAACGAGATGGCGCAGCGCACCCTGGAGGGCATGTACCCGCGTTGGGACGTCACGCAAGAGGCTGTTGAGAAGGCAAACGCCCTGCTGAACAGCGACGTCCCCAATGGCCTGAAGCGTGTTATCGCCGAAGGCCAGGACCGCTCCGCACGCGCTGTGCGCAACCGCGCGGCCGACGCAGCAGCAAATTAAAGCTGCTTGAGGGCTTGTTCGAGGTCGGCGATCAGGTCGGCCTCGTCCTCAATGCCCACGGAAATGCGGACCAACTCCCCCGGCACCTCGAGCGCCGAGCCGGCGACGGACACGTGGGTCATGGTGGCGGGGTGCTCGAGCAGGCTTTCCACGCCGCCGAGGGATTCGGCGAGGCAGAACAGTTTCGTCGACTTGCAGAACTTCTTGGCCTGCTCGGTGGTTTGGAACAGTACGGAGACCATGCCGCCGAAGCGGGTCATCTGCTTTTTCGCCACCTCGTGGCCCGGGTGTGTTTCGAGTCCCGGGTAACACACGCGGGAAACTTGCGGTTGGGCGTCGAGGTATTTGGCCACGGCTTCGGCGTTGTCGCAGTGGCGGTCCATGCGCACGGCGAGGGTTTTCAGGCCGCGGCCGGTGAGGTAGGTGTCGAACGGGGATGGGTTGGCGCCGACCCAGCCGAAGAAGAAGCGGAGTTGTTCGTGGAAGCCGTCGACGCGGTCGTTGCGGCCGCAGACGATGCCGCCGACGACGTCGGAGTGGCCGCCGATGTATTTCGTCGTTGAGTGGAGGACGACGTCGGCGCCGAGTTCGAATGGTTTTTGCAGGTAGGGGGATGCGAAGGTGTTGTCGACGACCAGCGCTGCCTGCTTCTTCACTGCCGCGATTGCTTCGATGTCGACGACGTCCAGCATTGGGTTTGTCGGCGTTTCCACCCAGATGACCTTGGTGTTGTCTTGGACGGCGGCGGCGACCTCTGTGGGGTTGGTCATGTCGACGACGGTGTTTTCCACACCCCAGAGGGTGAAGACTTGTTGGATGAGGCGGTAGGTGCCGCCGTAGGCGTCGTTGGATACGACGACATGGTCGCCGGGTTTGAGCAGGATGCGCAGGACGACGTCGATAGCTGCCATGCCGGATGAGTAGGCGACGGCGAAGTCGGCGTTTTCAAGCGCCGCAACGGCTTTTTCCAGGGCGGTGACGGTGGGGTTTCCCACGCGTGTGTATTCGTAGCCGCCGCGGAGTTCGGCGAGGCCGTCTTGGGCGAAGGTGGTGGAGGCGTAGATGGGGGTGTTGATTGGCCCGTAGAGGCTGTCGGGCTCGTAGCCTGCGTGGATGGCGTTGGTGGTGAATCCGTAGACAGTCATGTGCACAGACACTAGACCAAGCGGTACACCCCTCGGTCATTTTTATGCATCGCGCGTACACTCGTGCGGTGATGGATACTCAAGATGCTTCTGAAAAGGTTGACCAAGCTGTCGAGGGCGTGACGTCGTGGTGGAACAATCCGCAAACGCATGAATTGTTCATTGAGCGCCCGGTGAAGATCGTGCTCATTTTGCTGGTTGCAATTGTGCTGAATTGGCTGGCGAATGGCATTATTCGGCGTGCGACGCGCCAGGGAATTAAACGCTCGAATGTGTTGAAGTATGAGGGGCGTGATGCGCAGCAGATTCGTGCGCAGGAGAAGCGTCGTCAGCAGCGGATGAAGACGCTGGCCAATGTGGGCCGGTCGGTGGCTGCGATTGTGATTTGGGCGTGGGCGGTGCTTGCGGTGCTGGATCAGTTGGGGGTCAATGTTGCGCCGTTGATTGCGTCGGCTGGTGTTGTCGGTGTGGCGATTGGTTTTGGTGCGCAGTCGTTGGTGAAGGATTTCTTCTCCGGTGTAGCGATTTTGATTGAGAATCAGTTCGGGGTGGGTGACACGATTGAGGTCGGCGATGTTGTGGGTGATGTTGAGGAGATGACGCTTCGCATCACCACGCTTCGCGATATCGACGGTGCGCTGTGGTACATCCGTAACGGCGACATCGATCGGGTTGGCAATCACTCGGCCCGCTTCTCTACCGCGCGTGTGCAGGTGCCGGTGTCGTTGATGGTGGATCCGGATGAGGTGTCGCGTTTGATCGAAGAGACCGCTGTTGCGGGCTGCCAGGACAAGGAAGTCGCCGAGCTGGTGATGGGCACTCCGCGGATGTTGGGTCCGAGCGAGGTGACGCCGGATTACATGTCGTTCCGCGTGGAGGTGCAGACGATGCCTGGCATGCAGTGGACGGTTGCGCGGTATTTGAATCAGCGGATTTTGGCGGCGTTGCACCGTGAGGGTGTGGTGTTGACGCCGCGGGAGTCTGTATTGGTGAAACAGCAGGAGGAAAACGTTGGAGATTAGCCCGAAGCAGGAGCAGACGCTTTTCGACGCCGTCGGTGGCGAACCGTTCTTCATCCGCCTTGTCCGCGGGTTTTACGACCAGGTCAAGGAGGATGACCTCATTGGCCCGATGTACCCGGATCAGGATTGGGAGGGCGCGGAGAACCGTCTGCGCTGGTTCCTTGTCCAGTATTGGGGTGGCCCGCGCGAGTATCAGGCGCAGCGTGGCAATCCGATGTTGCGCAAGCGCCACTTCCCTTTCGCGATCGGTGAGCCGGAGGCGGATCGTTGGCTCGAGTTGATGGGCAAGTCGATGGAGCAGTTTGACGACGACGAGCTGCCCGAACCGTACCGCGCCCAGATGTGGAATCACATGCAGCGTGTGGCGTACATGATGATCAACCAGGGCCCGCGGGCCTATTAGTCCCAGCCCGGGCCGCCAGCGAAGCGCGGCCCGTTAGAACAGCAGGCCGAGTCCGGCGTTGCGGTAGACGGATCCGAAGGGGGCGTCTAGGCGGGTCCAGCGCCCGCAGCTGGATACGCGCAGGTGACGCGGGATCTCCGCGGGTGCTTCGAAGCCGGGGATGAGCCCGAGTGCGGTGCAGGCGAAGATCATCCGCATGGGGATCTCCACTGGGTTGTCGCTGTCGGCGTCTGCGGTGAGCACGATCCCGTCCAGCAAGGATTTCGGTGGGCCGGCTGGTCCGGAGAATTGGCGGGCGAGGTTGCGGCCTTCGTCGGCAAGGCGACGCGCCACGCCAACCGGCACCTGCTCACGCGCAACGAATCCGGTGGCGGGTGGCAGCGCCCCAGGCCAGGCGGTATCGCGCGCCGGCCCGACCTCCACCGAGCCGGACTGCAGCGCGGCAAGCAAGTCGCGGGCGCTGACGGTGCCGGTGTTGTGGGAGGTGGTGCCGGTGATTCGTCGAGAAGCAATGGCCTCGAAGGGCGTGGTCACGAACACGTCGAGCGCACCCCCGCCAACCTCCTGGAAGCGTGCGGAGGCCTGTGAATCTAAGCCGACGGCGCGGCCGACCAGAGTGGTCAGGCCGCGCGCGCCAGATTCGATGTCAAGGGTGATCACCTAGTTTTCGGCCGCCTTAGACAGGATGCCGATCTCCTTTTTGGTGATCTCCCGCGGCGAGGTGGTCGTGGTATCCACCGTAACCTGCACACACTCCACCACTGCGCAGGTTTTGCCCTGCGCGTCCTTGATTTCCTGGCGGGTGGTAAACGAGGTATTGCCTACGTTGACCACCTGCGTCTCCACGGTCACTGCGGTGGTGTTGGGCAGGATCGGACGGACGTAGTCCACCTCGAGCCGGCGTACGAACACCACGAACTCGTGGCCTTCGGAATAGAAGAACTTCTCCGCGAACGCCAGGCGCGCCTCCTGCGCCAGCTCGACATAGGCCGAGTTGGTCACGTGACCGTAGCGGTCAAAGTCGCTCCAACGCACCGGAATGGTGTGCACGTGGATTTCTGCCATGGGGTTTGCTCCTAACGGGTGAGCTTGCGGTGGGTGACGCGCGACGGTTTGGCGGCTTCCTCACCGAGGCGTTCGACCTTGTTCTTCTCGTAGTCGCCGAAGTTACCTTCGAACCAGAACCACTTGCCTTCTTCGACGTTGCCTTCCCACGCGAGGATGTGGGTACAGGTGCGGTCGAGGAACCAACGGTCGTGCGAGATGACCACGGCGCAGCCCGGGAAAACCTGCAGCGCGTTTTCCAGGGAGCCCAGGGTTTCGACGTCAAGGTCGTTGGTGGGCTCATCGAGCAGGATCAGGTTACCGCCCTGCTTGAGCGTCAGCGCCAGGTTGAGGCGGTTGCGCTCGCCGCCGGAGAGGACCTTGGATGGCTTCTGCTGATCAGCACCCTTGAAGCCGAAGGCGGACAGGTAGGCGCGCGACGGCATTTCGTTCTGGCCGACGTGGATGTAGTCCAGGCCGTCGGAGACAACTTCCCAGACGGTCTCCTCTGGGTCGATGTTTTCGCGGTTCTGGTCCACGTAGGAGATCTGGACGGTCTCGCCGACGGTCACGTTGCCGGAGTCCGGCTCTTCCAGACCAACGATGGTCTTGAACAGCGTCGACTTACCCACGCCGTTGGGGCCGATGACGCCGACGATGCCGTTGCGCGGCAGGGTGAACGACAGGTCCTTGATCAGGACGCGTCCGTCGAAGCCCTTGTTCAGGTTTTCCACTTCGACGACCTTGCTGCCGAGGCGCGGCGGGGTCGGAATCTGGATTTCTTCGAAGTCGAGCTTGCGGTACTTCTCCGCCTCGGCTGCCATCTCTTCGTAGCGCTCCAGACGTGCCTTGTTCTTGGCTTGGCGTGCCTTCGGCGAGGAACGGACCCACTCAAGTTCCTTCTTCAGGCGCTTCTGCAGCTTCTGGTCCTTCTTGCCGACAACTTCCAGACGCTCGGCCTTCTTCTCCAGGTAGGTGGAGTAGTTGCCTTCGTACGGGTAGAGCTGGCCGCGGTCGACCTCACAGATCCATTCTGCGACGTTGTCCAGGAAGTAGCGGTCGTGGGTAATTGCGAGCACGGCACCCGGGTAGGTCTGCAGGTGGCGCTCCAACCAGAGGACGGATTCGGCGTCGAGGTGGTTGGTGGGCTCGTCGAGAAGCAGGAGGTCCGGCTCGCTCAGCAGCAGTTTCGCCAGTGCGACTCGACGACGCTCACCACCCGACAGGTTGGTCACCGGCGCATCGGACGGCGGGCAGCGCAGAGCCTCCATGGCCTGCTCGATCTTGGAGTCGATCTCCCACGCGTCAGCTGCGTCGAGCTCTTCTTGCAGCTTGCCCATTTCTTCCATGAGCTCGTCGGAGTAGTTGGTCGCCATTTCTTCGGCGATTTCCTCGAAGCGCTGCTTCTTTTCAAACAGCTCGCCGAGGCCTTCTTCGACGTTGCCGCGGACGGTCTTTTCTTCGTTGAGCGGCGGCTCCTGCAGCAGGATGCCAACGGTGGCTCCTGGCTGCAGGAAGGCTTCGCCGTTGTTTGGCTGGTCGATGCCCGCCATGATCTTCAGCAGCGACGATTTACCGGCGCCGTTCGGACCCACAACGCCGATCTTGGCGCCTGGGTAGAAGGCCATGGTGACGTTGTCCAGGATGACTTTTTCGCCAATGGCCCTGCGGACGTTTTTCATCGTGTAGATGAACTCAGCCACTACGTTTCCCCTTTTGTTGGTGAATGCGGACGTTAAATACCGCAATCAGGGTACATCACGTGGCTGAGTACGACGCCCTCCTAGAACGGTGCCTTGGCGGCACTGAGGTCTTCGGCGCTGTAGCGGGCCTCGTCGGTGCCGTCGGGGGCTCCGTCGAGGGCTCCGTCGAGAGCATTGTCTCCCCCATCGGCTTCGGCGGCCACCGGCTCGGCCGGGTCGACCGGGTCGGCAAAGCTGGGTGGTTGGCCGGTGAGCCGCTCGAACACGGCCTCGGCATCCATAACAGGTACCGCGTCGTGTCCGTCGAGGCTGTGTCCGGAGTTGGAGGTGCGCGCCGAGTTGAGCTGGTAGTGGTTCATGTCAAAGGCCACGTTGCGGGCCTTGAGCATGATCTTCGAGCGGGTGACGGCGTTGTTGCCTTCGCCTTCTTGCCAGAAGTCGGTGACCAGCGAGCCGTCGACAATGACGGGGAATCCCTTCTTCAGCGACGCTCCACAGTTGACGGCGAGTTGCCCCCAGCATTCGACGTCGATGAACAGCGGGTCGACGTCTTCCCAGACCTCTTTGCCGTTGTCGTCGGTGACGCGCCTTCTTTTCGACGACGCCAGCCTCATCTTGGTTACCGTCGCCCCACTCGCGAACAACACAAGTTTCGGATCGTCGGTCAGATTGCCAATTAGGCGGATGGTGTTTTGGCTCATGGAAGAGCCCCCCTTTCCATAGTGCGGATGATGGTGTGCGGGGTGTCGTCGTCAAGCAACGCCCTGCACACTTCGAGGTTCGCACGATTTTTAAAGCCGGTAAAGGGGTGGTCCGTTTCTGTGGATAACTTTGAAAACAGATTCCACAATCCGCTGCTAGGAGCGATTTCCGTACTGGGCGAGCATCTCGTTGTAGCGGCGCC
Source organism: Corynebacterium sp. HMSC036E10 (assembly GCF_001836265.1). Lineage (NCBI taxonomy): Bacteria > Bacillati > Actinomycetota > Actinomycetes > Mycobacteriales > Corynebacteriaceae > Corynebacterium > Corynebacterium sp. HMSC036E10. The sequence goes on along the minus strand of NZ_KV827989.1, from coordinate 45,768 downwards.
ATTCTTCGTCATCGGTCTCTTCGGCGCGACGATCCGCCTCTTCCGTCTCGGCACGGTCTTCGCGCAGCCACTGCATGAACAACTCACCGAAGACGATCAGCAGCGGGAAGGAACCGGACGCCCAGGCGATGCCGCCGCCCTCCTTCTGAATCTGCGCCAGGTCAGGGTTCCACGGCAGTTCGAGGTTGTTGTAGAAGTCCTCGCCCATAACCACGCCGAGTTGCATGAGGTAAACACCCATGAACAGGTGGAACGGCATGGATACCCACAACCAGGCCAGGCGCGTTTTCGCGGTGGCGCGGCCCTCAATGTGGTCGGGGCCGATCAGCTCCCAGAAGTAGAAGTATCCGGACACCATGAAGACGGCGTTCATGATGACGTGGCCGGCGTGCTCGGAAATCATCAGCTCGTAGAGCGGGATGAACACATACATGGCGTAGAAAAACACCAGAAACTGAATGGTGGACACCGGCGGGAACGTGACCATGCGCAAGAACTTCGAGCGCTGGAAGCTCTCCACCCACATGCGCGGGTTGAACTCGCCTGCCGGGTACGCCTTGCCGATCAGCGTCAGCGGTGCGCCCAGCACCAGGAACACTGGCACGCCCATGGACAGAATCATGTGGACGGACATGTGCACCGAATACGACGCCGGCATGTGCATGCCCAACCCAGAGCTCAGCGTGACGACGACCGTCACACACCCAAGCAACCACCACACCGTCCGTGACGTCTTCCACCCGTCCACGCGGCGCACCAGGCGCAGGTAGTAGACGGCCAGAAGAATCGCAATGACGCTAAACAGCAGCTCGGGGCGCCACAGAGTGATCCAGTTGGTCCAGGAGATCTGTTCAGAAAGGTTGTACCCCATCTTCACCTGCATGCGGGTGAGGTTCGGGTCGAGCGGCGGCGGGGGCGGCGTGCGGCCAAGGGTGACCGCAAGGCCGGAGACCGCAGCCATGATCAGGACTTCCACCGCTCCGAGGCGGGCAAACGCCTTCGGCTGGCTGTCCAACAGCGGGATGGTGCGCTCGCGGTGGGCGTAACCAATGATGCCGAGCAGCACAATCGCTACCGTCTTCACGATCAGCACGATGCCGTAGCTATACTCCGTCAACTCACTAATACGCACGCGCACCAGCGCGTTAATCACACCGGAAAGCGCCATAGCCAGGATGGAAAACAGGGCGACCATGGAGTAGCGGCGGGTGGCTTCGGTGAGGTGAGGGCCTCGTCGTAAAGCATGCGCCACAAGCGCCATAAGACCGCCAACCCACAGCAACATGGCCACGAGGTGCCAAATGAGCGAGTTGGTGCCAAAGTCGTGGGAGCCGCCCGTCGCCGAGTGGCCGGTCAGACCGATCGGCATGACCACCACAATCGCGCCGATAAAAAGCGCAACCTGCGACCACCAACTCGTCGCAACGTAGCCGCCGACGGCCACCACCGCCGCGAACGCAGCGACGATCAACCACACGCGAGCCTCTTTCACCTGCTCCAAGGCCTGCGTCCAGGCGGCCGCCTCAAACATGACAGTCTTCATCGGCTGGCCCGACACATCCGACAGCACCAGCGGAATCATCAACAACCCAATCAGCACGATGCCCGCACTCGCGTGCGCACCAGTACGCGAAGCGATGTGCCCGTCCACCGTCAACTGCGCACCGTTGAGATCCTCCCCCTGCATGCGCGGCGGGATGAAGAATGACGACAGCATGAACGACCCCACCGCCAACGCCATAAGAATCCACGCCACACCGCGCAGCGCCGGCAAACCGAACGTGGTGGTCACGCCAGGGTCCGGAATACCGAGCGCCGCCAGCGACCCACCAGAGAACGACTGCGCCACCGCACCCGCGACCACCGCCGCCGCAGCGAGCGCGGCAAGATAGAGCGGCCAAGCGGAAACAACAGCAGGCTTTCGGGCAGTCTCAGTCATGCTGCATACCCTACTTTCGCCCGCGATACGGCCATAACTACAATCATTCGCACTGCCCCCATAGCTCAGTGGATTAGAGCATCCGGTTTCTACCCGGCTGGTCGCGGGTTCGAATCCTGCTGGGGGCGCTTTGTGTTTCTGGGGGTTGGGATGAGGGGCGCGCCGCGTACTTGGTGAGAACGCATTGGTGAAGATGCCGATTTTTGGCCGTCTTCACCAATGCGTTCTCACCATGTGCGGGGAAAGAGGCGTGCCGCAAAGCTAAACGACACATGGAACACGGCATACTCCGCTGATTTTCAGCGATATATGCCGTGTTGGATGTGTCGTTTGGCCTCAGCAGACCACACCCCACCCATTTTTGGGATAAGCGTCCCATAGCGTGGTACAGTTTCTTCCATTCTGCGACACAGCAGTTTCACACAATGGAATGAGAGGACGGGCAATGACCACCAGCGTCGAGCATCAACCCCCTGCCCCACAAGCGGCCCCTGCTGCCATCCGGGAGACAACGCCACAGGAGCGAAACCGGGTCCGCCTTGCGTCGACAATTGGCACGACGATTGAGTTTTACGACTTCTACGCCTACGCCACCGCAGCCGTCGCGGTATTTCCGTTCCTCTTCTTCCCCAAGTCGGAGTCGAGCACGGTTGCGCTGCTGTCGTCGTTTGCCACGTTCGGCTTGGCGTTTATTGCCCGTCCGCTGGGTTCAGTACTGTTCGGCCACTTCGGCGACAAGGTTGGGCGTAAGGCGACCCTGGTCGGCGCGCTGCTGACGATGGGCATCGCCACCTTTGTTATCGGCCTGCTGCCCACCTATGCCCAAGCCGGTATCTGGGCGCCGGCGCTGCTGGCACTGATGCGCTTCTGCCAGGGCCTCGGCCTGGGCGGCGAGTGGTCCGGCGCAGCCCTGCTGTCCACAGAAACAGCAGCTAAGGGCCGCCGCGCCTGGGCGGGCATGTGGCCGCAGCTCGGCGCGCCGTTCGGCTTCCTGCTGGCCAACGGCCTGTTCCTCATCCTGGTCACCGTGCTGGGCCACACCACTGGCGACTTCGAGGGCGCGTTCATGCGCTGGGGCTGGCGCATTCCGTTCCTGCTGTCCATCGTGATGGTCATCATCGGCCTGTGGGTTCGCCTGCAGGTTGAGGAGACTCCGGTGTTCCAGCAGGTGGAGCAGAACAACCAGAAGGCCGCTTCCCCACTGGCGGAGGTATTCAAGACCGCTTGGAAGCCGCTGATCCAGGGCACGTTTGTCATGGTCGGTTGCTACACGCTGTTCTACATCGTGACCACTTGGTTCCTCTCCTACGGAATTGGTTCGGCGGAAGAGGGCGTTGGCCTGGGTATTGCGTACCCGACGTTCCTGAAGCTGCAGCTGGTATGCATCTTCGGGTTCATCGCTGGCATCCCGATTGCGGCGCATTGGTCGGATGTCTACGGCCGTCGCCCGGTGCTGGGTCTGACCTCGGTTGCGATCATCGTCTATGGCCTGAGCTTCAAGTGGCTGCTGAATCCGGAGACGTTCACCATGGTTTCCCTGGGCATCTTCTTGTTCATCGGCATGGTGTTGATGGGCTTCATCTTCGGCCCGATGTCTGCGATCTTGCCGGAGTTGTTCCCGTCGAATGTGCGCTACACCGGCTCGGGTATCGCGTACAACGTGTCCTCCATCCTGGGTGCGGCTATCGCCCCCTTCATTGCGACGGCACTGAACGCGAAGTATGGCCCGCAGGCTGTGGGTATCTACCTGGTTATTGTCACCGCGATTTCCCTGTGGGCAATCCTTTCCTCCCCAGAGACTAAGCACCAGGAGATGCACGATATTTAACGCTTGCTTTCCATGCCGGCAAGTGACATACTTGCCGGCATGGAAAGCAATAAGATCTCGAAGGAAGAGGCCCGCGCCGCCCTCGAGCAGATCGACGGGATCGAGCAAGACGCACGTAAACCACCCACACCGCCGTGGGCTTACGCCATCCTCGGCACCAGTTTCGGTGTCACGATCGCCGGCACGATCATCGGCTGGAAGTACTGGTGGGCACTGTTTACGGTCATCATCATCGCCTGCATCGCACTCGCCGTGCGAGATCACAACCGCAACGTACGCCCGAGCATGAAGCAGCCGATCCAGGAAGACCCGAAGACGAACTGGGCCGCCGCTCTCACCCCCGCGTTCATGATGCCGCTGATCTGGTTCGTCCCAGAAGGAAGCGTGGTCGGCGGGGTCATCGCCGGCGTGGTCACAGCGATCGTGGTCACGGCTGTCATGATCTACGAAAGCAGGAACCGATGAGCGCCCCTAAAATCGACCCTGTCATCCACCCCCTGGCGCGGTTGAAGATTTGTGCGGCGTTGTACCACGGCGGTGCCGTCGAGAAGCAAACGTCCCGGCACGAGATGCGCTTTAGCTCGCTGCGGGACCAAATAGACTTGTCGGATTCTGCGCTATCCAAGCAGTTGGACCGGCTCGAGGAGCACGGCTATATCACGCGCTTCCGCGAGTACGGCTCATCCCGGGCGAAGGACACGGTGTGGGTCACACTGACAGCGACGGGCGCGCAGGCCTTCGAGCGACACACGGCAGCGTTGCGAGAGATCGCGGGCGGGTAGATTCGGACGCATGAGTTTTCCAGGACCATCCATCAACTCGTTCGCGTTGATTACTGGCGCGAGCCAAGGCATCGGCGAGGCGATCGCGCGCGACCTGGCCAAAGGTGGCCACAACCTCATCCTTGTTGCCCGGCGCGAGGAGGTATTGCAGAAGCTTGGCGACGAACTCGCGGCCGCCCACGGCGTCACCGTCGAAGTCTTCGCCGCGGATCTGTCTAAGGAACGCGACGTCACCGCACTGCTTAACCACATTGCGAACCGCAAGATTCACATTTGCGTCAATTCTGCCGGCATCGCGTCGTTCGGCCCGTTTATGAAGCAGGACTGGGAGTACGAGACAAACCAGTTCAACCTGAACGCGACGGCAGTGTTCCGCATCACCAAGGCGGTGCTGGATCAGATGGTGCCACGCGGCGAGGGCGCGCTGTGCAACGTCGGATCCGCAGCCGGCAACCTGCCGATCCCGAACAACGCCACCTACGTGTTCACCAAGGCGGGCGTGAACATGTTCACCGAGGCTCTGCATTACGAGCTGAAGGATACGGGCGTGCACGTCACCCTGCTCGCCCCCGGCCCTGTGCGTGAGGCGCACATTCCGGAGGAGGAGCAGTCGATCGTGGATAAGGTCGTGCCCGATTTCCTGTGGACGACCTACGAGTCCTGCTCTGCCGACACCCTGAAGGCGATGCGCCGCAACCGCCGACGCGTCGTTCCGGGGCCGCTATCGAAGGCGATGGATGTCGTGTCTACCTACGCCCCGCGCGGGATTCTGCCGCCGATTATGGGCAAGTTTTACGCCAAGATGGGAGAGGAATAAATGGAGATCGCAGACAAGGACAATCGCATCGTGTGGGTCGACCTGGAGATGACCGGTCTTGACCCGTCACGCCACGTCATCGTGGAGGTGGCAGCGCTTGTCACGGATGCGGAACTCAACATCATCGACGACGGCGTCGACCTCGTCGTCCACGCCACCGACGCCGAACTGGCGGAGATGGATGACTTTGTCACCGAGATGCACTCCTCTAACGGGCTGCTCGACGACATTAAGGCCTCCACGACCAGTATCCGGGATGCGGAGGATGCGGTTCTGGAGCTCGTCGCAAAGCATTGCGATCCTGCTCATCCTGCCCCGCTTGCGGGCAACTCGATTGCTACCGACCGTGCGTTTATCCGTGCGCAGATGCCGCGTCTCGACGACGCCCTGCACTACCGCATGATCGACGTGTCCACCGTGAAGGAACTGTCGCGCCGCTGGTTCCCTAAGGCGTACTACAACCAGCCCGAAAAGGGCATGGCTCACCGCGCCTTGGCGGACATCGTGGAATCCATCCGCGAGTTGGACTACTACCGTCGCGCCGTATTTGTGGACTCCCCCGGCCCGGACACCGACACCGCAACGAAGGCTTCTGCCGCTGCAACCGAGTTCTACCAGCGGTTTTTGTAAACTTCAGATGAACGGCTAAGGTGTAATCCGCTGCAAAACAGCAATGGTGGCTGTAGTTCAGCTGGTAGAGCACCAGGTTGTGATCCTGGGTGTCGCGGGTTCGAGCCCCGTCAGCCACCCCAAAGCTTGCCCCGTAACCTCCACAACAGGTTACGGGGCACATTGCTATTCCACCCCCTCCTTGAATATGTTAGCCTTACCTAACTATTTGGCGTGCGAACTTCCGCCGCCCGAAGCAGCCACGAGTTGTTGAAGGACAGGGACAACGATGACCGAACAAGCCAACAAAGCGGCCGCGAGGCGTAAACCCCGGAAGGCCAATGAGGCAACCGTGACCGGTCGCCGCCAGCTCTCCCCCGATCTGGTTCGCTTAAGCCTGAACACCCCCGCTTTTGTCGGTAAAGATCTGGAGTTTACGGACCACTACCTCAAGCTGTTGTTCGTGCCGGAGGGCGCCGACTACTCCTGGCCATTTAACGTCGAACAGGTCCGTGAACAACAGCCGCGCGACAAGCAACCGGTGACCCGGACCTACACGTTGATCAACCTCGACTCATCGACCGGGGATTTCGATGTTGACTTTGTCACCCACGGCGATGCAGGCCTGGCCGGTCCGTGGGCTCGCGTAGCCGAGGTTGGAGAGAAGATCGGCTTCTTCGGCCCAGGTGGCGCGTGGGGCCCTTCGGTCGACTACGAGCACTTCATCTTCGCCGGCGATGAGTCCGCAGCACCGGCCATCGGCGCGGGCCTAAAGCGCCTCCCCGAGGGCGCAACTGCGACCGCGTACATCGAGATCGAAGCCGAAGACCGCAAGTTTGAGCTCCCAGCCCGCGATGGCGTGGACATCCATTGGGTGATCCGCAACGGCGCGACCCATGGCACGGAGCTATCCCGCGTCGTGCGACAGGCCGGCGTGCCGGACGGAAAGAACACCAGCTGGTTCATCCACGGCGTTGCCGAGATGATCAAGGAAATGCGGCGCTTCCTCTTCGTCGAATCCGAGGTCCCCAAGCAAGACGTGTCCATCTCTGGATACTGGCGCATCGGCATGACAGAGGATCAGTGGCAGGCCTCCAAGCGCGATTTCAACGCCGAGATTGAAGCCGAGGAGGAACGCGCGAAAGCCTAACTGCGCCTGGGGGCACTAACTGCACCTAGGGGCACTAGGAGTAGAGCTGCTCGCCGCTGCCGCCGGAGCGCTGCTCCCAATCAAGGTTCCAGTAGCCCAAGCCGTCGTACGGGGTCAGGGTCGATCCGCCAGTGTTTTTCACCACTACCGGGTCACCCCGTTTGACGTACTCCTGGAACCACTTGGCGTTCTCATAGGAAGCGTTGATGCAGCCGTGCGACTGGTTCTGGGACCCCAACGCCCACAGCGCCCACGGCGCGGAGTGGACGTAGATGCCCGAGTACGACAGCTGGGTGGCGTAATCCACCGGCGTGACGTACCCGCCCGCATCCAACGCCAAGCCGTAGGTACGCGAGTCCATGACAAGGCTGGGGTGCTCATCCCCCACCACGTAGGTGCCATTCGGGGTGTCGTAGCTACCGTCGGTTCCCAGTGAGATCGGGAACTCCTTCACCAACTCGTCGTTAGCGTAGACGCGCAGCATCTTGTCGTAGTTATCCACGACAGTCTCCACCTTGTCACCGATGGTGAAGCTGATTTCGGTGTCGTCGGAACCGTAGACGCCTTCGGCAAGTTTGCGCCCATACAGATCCACTTTCACAGTGACCTCAGTACCGGGCTCCCAGTACTCCTTCGGGCGCCAGCGCACTTCGTAAGGATCCAGCCAGAAGAATCCACCCTCGGTGTCGTTCGAGGTTTCCACCGAGATGAGTTTCTCCATCTTCTTGGTGTCTTGGATCGGGCTATCAAAGCGGATGGTTACCGCCTGGGCGACACCAACCGTCGAGCCGTCAAGCGGACCAACGTACGCATTAACCGTCACAGCCGGCGACACCGTAGTAAACGACGACATCACCTTCTGGCCCTCAACATCACGCGCCTCAATGGTGTACTCGCGTCCGTAACCAAGCGGTTCCGCCGTAGACCATTCGGTTTTGTCGTCGTTGAACTCCGCCTCGACTTCCTTGCCGGCCTCGTTGGTCATCTTCACCGAGGCCAATCCGACCTCCGAAAGCACCTTCACCGGCTGGCCAGGCTCGACGTCAGTGGCGTTATTGCTCACCGAGACTTTCGGCGGCTTCGCCGCAGGCGTCGTCTCTGCAGCCTGGTCTGTCTCCGCAACCTGCTCGAGACGGCTCGACCCATCCCCCGGTGAGCAGGCCGAAATCATCGCTCCTGCAGCCAGCGCCGTCAGGACCGCGGTGCAGCGGCGAACCGCGCGAAGGTGGAGCACAATGGACCCCTCACAACTCAAATCCAAAACTCAAACGCCAATACTTTAACCGTTAACGGCTAAAAAGCCACCATCCACAAACAAAGCGTTATACAACGTTTAACATCGCCGAAAAATATGCTCTTACCTGCCGATTTCACACATTCAACACACGCTGCTAATGTATTACCTCGTTGCAGAGAGCAACACCAACAAAACAAAATACGCGCCATTAGCTCAATTGGCAGAGCAACTGACTCTTAATCAGTGGGTTCGGGGTTCGATTCCCTGATGGCGCACAGCACAGCGAGGCTGGCAGGTATTTTACCCGCCAGCCTCGCTTTTTGTGTACCCGTCACTTTTTCTCGCAGCTGAGACTAGGCTGATCTTCATGAAAACAGCCTTGGTAATTGTTGACGTGCAAAATGACTTCTGCCCCGGCGGTAGCCTTGCCACCGCCCGCGGCGATGAGGTGGCGTCAAAAATCGCGGAGTTGATCTCCACCCCTGATAACAGGTGTTTGGAGTACGACCACATTGTGGCAACACAGGATTGGCACATCGAGCCAGGTGACCACTTTGCCAAGGAAGGCGAGACACCGGACTTTGTCAACACCTGGCCGCCGCACTGCGTCGCTGATTCCTATGGTGCGCAGATGCGCGGACCGGTGGATACCTCGCTGATTGAGGAGTTTTTCCGCAAGGGCAAGTACACCGCCGCTTATTCCGGGTTCGAGGGCGCAACTGAGGCTGGCACATCGCTTGAGGATTGGTTGCGCGAGCGCGAGGTTTCCCAGCTAGACGTCTGTGGCATTGCAACGGACTTCTGTGTGCGAGCCACCGTCCTGGACGCCCTGAAGGCTGGTTTCAAGGTGCGCGTCCTGCGCGCGATGTGCTCCCCTGTCGATGACAAGGGCGGTGCCGCAGCGCTTCAGGAAATGTTTGAGGCTGGCGCCGAGATTGTCTAGTTACTTCGTCGGGTTGTAGCCCAGAAGTTCTTCCATCTCGCCCATTTCGGCGGTTTGCACCTCAATCATGTCTTGGGCCAACTCGCGAAGCGGCTCGTAGGCGCCGCCGTCCACCTCGTCCTGCGTCATCTTGATCACGTGGGCGTGGTGGAAGTGCATCATTTCGAGGAAAGCGGTGCGCAGGTCGTCGCCACGCAACTGCGCGAACTCGTCCAACTGCTCGGGCGGGAACATGCCATTGGCGATGTGCTTCGAGTGGAGCTCCATGTCCTGATCGATGCCCCACTCGTCGGCCCAGGCGTTCATCTGCTCGTTTTCGCGCTCCTGACCGTCCTTGATGCGCTGGGCGAGATCACGCACCTGCGCATCGTCGACGTCGGAGTCCAGCAGCACATCCGACATGTCGATCGCCTGCTGGTGGTGCGGCACCATCATGCCCAGGAAGTGGACGTCAGTGCCGTTGTACTCGGCGTCGGTGTCCGTCGACGTTGCGGCGGTGTTTGCAGTGTTGGCAGTGCTGTTGTCCGGGGTGAACGCTGCGCGTATCGACGGCCCCGCGACAGTGAGCACAAGCACAATCACCGCAATGACCGCTAGTGCGATCAACAGCGGCTTTTTACTGCCGCGCATCCGCTCGAGTTCGTGGTCGGCCTGATCATTAACCATTGATGCTCCCTTTCGGTCGTAAAGAGAGATTACCTTGAATTCAACAAGGACACGAGCGTATCGACGACAAAACGCCGGCACCTACAACATTGCAGGTACCGGCGTACAGACGCTCGCGCTTAGTTACGCGACAGCAGCTTCTGCAGCTCCTTGAGCTCGCTCTTGCGCTTACGGCCGTTGTAGACCTTGATACCGATCAGCGCTGCGATACCGATACCAACGCCAGCGATGATCTTCTGCACAGTCTCGTCCTCGAGCCAGGTCTTTGCCTGATCCCTAGCCGTATCGGCCAAGGTGGACGGGTTCGTGCGGTCTGCAAGCTCGTCGAGCGTGCTAGCCAGCTGGCTGCGGGTGCGTGCAAGGTCACGCTCAATGTCGTGAATATCTCGTGCCACGGTTTCAAACTCCTACGTTTACTTGGGACTTTTCTAGACTGACGTCTTTTCGTACCAACAGTAGTGTAAAACGGGGAGGCATGACTGAACCCACCAGACTGCAACAAGGCGACACCGCCCCCGCTTTTTCCCTGAATAACGACAAGGGCGAAACCGTTTCGCTTGCCGATTTCGCTGGCCAGCGAGTCATCGTGTACTTCTACCCGAAGGCCAACACGCCCGGCTGCACCACCGAAGCTTGCGACTTTAGCGACAATATGGACCAGTTCAAGGACGCCTCCGTCGCCGTACTCGGCATCAGCCCCGACCCGGTAGAGAAGTTGGCAAAGTTCCGCGACGACCACAACCTGACCGTGCAGCTGCTATCCGACGAATCCAAGGAAACCCTCGAGGCATACGGTGCCTTCGGCGAAAAGAAGAACTACGGCAAGATCGTCCAAGGCGTTATCCGCTCAACGTTCCTTGTCTCCGTCGACGCTGACGGTAAGGGCACCGTGGAGCAAGCCCAGTACAACGTCAGGGCAACTGGCCACGTTGGCCGCATCCTGCGCGACTGGAACCTGTAAGTCCCCACTCCCCCATAAAGAATTGGTGCGCCCGGAGAGACTTGAACTCTCACGCCATAAGGCACTGGAACCTAAATCCAGCGCGTCTGCCAATTCCGCCACGGGCGCGTCGAGAACGGATATTACACGCCGCGCCCCCATCCACAGAAACCGCGGTATCAAACTTTAGTTTGGCACCATGGTTTTACCGGGTAAGATCACCACTCGTGAGCGAAAAGTTGGAACACACGGACGCGGACGGGACCACCCCGATTCCGCAGCGTGAGCGTCTCCGCGTGCGATGGTGGCACATCCTGCTCCTCATCGCAGCCGCAGTGACGTGCCTGCTGCTCGCCCGGTGGCAGTGGGAACGCTACCAATCCGGCACCGGCACTCTCCAGAACCTGGGCTACGCCCTGCAGTGGCCATGCTTCGCACTGTTCTTCATCTACGCCTACCGCGTAGGTATGCGCATGGAGAACGACAAGATTGACGCCGAGAACGCAGGGCTGACCATGGATGACCTGTACGAGGCCGATCTCGCCCGCTACGGCAAGCACAAGCCCGTCACGGAAATCGACGAGGACTTCCTGCCCGCACGTCCGGAGATCGACGTCGACGAATACAACAAACTTGTGGCACCGCGCCGCGAAACCCACCCGGAAGGTAAAGGTGAACACGCATGACCGAGCAAACTCAGCCAGCAGCACAGCCAGAGCGCATCCACCCGGAGCGCCAGCGCCGCGTTAAGCAGGCTCTGCTGTGGTTCTCCATCGCGGCGTGGATCACCGGTGTCCTGTTGCTTCTGCTGATTGCCCGCATGATCATGCAGTACGGCTTCGACATGAACGTCGACTACCTGTCCTGGGTTGCGCGCGTGCACGGCTTTGCGTTTGTCGCGTTTTTGATGACGTCGCTGAACCTCGGCTCAAAGGCTCGCTGGTCCGGCGGCACCTGGGTGGCAACAGCTATCTCCGGCGTTGTGCCGTTTATGTCCTTCTTTGTGGAAGAGAAGCGCCGCAAGGAAGTTAAAGAAAAGTTCCAGCTCGCCTAACGTCGGCGAACTGGAACTTCGGGGGATGAAACCGGCGGCGAAACTTATTCGTCGTCGGTTTTTGTTAGCACCATGACGCCGACCTTCTCCGCTTGATCGTTTTGCGGCGACAGTGTCAACGTGTCGCCTGCACGCTCAGCGTCGTACTCCAGATCCTGGTGCGTCAGCGGATCTTCCAGCTTGAACTCTTTATCGTCGCGCAGGCAGTTCGCTTCGTTAGTCTCACCGTCGGTTTCGGTCAGCTCCCAGGAGCAATCCTTACCGTCAATGGTCACAGTGGCCCGACCACCGCCGGTCCCCTCCTGGGTTGCGGTGACGTCGCCCGACCAGGTGCCGTCGAAGTCACCGTCCTGCCCACAAGCGGTCAAAAGAGCGCTGGAGGCGAGAACAGTTGCTGCGAATGCGATTGTTTTCTTCATACCGCCACTGTAACGATTTTCGTCACTCCAGCGCTGCGATGTGCTTTGCCAACTCCCGCAACGCCTTGCCCCTGTGGGACCGTGCGTTCTTCTCCTCCGAGGTCAGTTCCGCCGAGGAACGCCCCGGCGCGTCATCCGGCGCGAAGAGCGGGTCGTAGCCGAAACCGTTGTCGCCGCGGGGCTCGCGAAGCAGTTCGCCTTCCCAACGCCCTTCTGCGACGTGTACATCGCCTTCTGGGGTGGCAAGCGCGCAGCAGGACACAAACGCTGCGCGGCGCTGGTTGATGTCTTCCATCTGCTTGAGCAGCAGGGCGTTGTTGCCAGCGTCGTCGCCGTGGTTACCGGACCAGCGAGCGGACAGGATGCCCGGCATGCCGTTGAGGGCTTCGACGCTTAGGCCGGAGTCGTCAGCGACGCACGGAAGACCAGTCGCGGCAGCACCTACCCGGGCCTTCAGTACGGCGTTTTCCTCAAAGGACAGGCCGTCCTCGACGGGGTCGGGGTACGCGGGGGCCTGATCAAGCGACACTAGCTCCACTCCCCCGATGGCCAGCTCGCGCAGCACCTGGTCGAGTTCGCGGACCTTGCCCGGGTTACGGGAAGCGACGAGGACTTTTACCATCCCAGCGCCGCCTTCTGGGCTGCGAAGAGCTCTTCGCAACCCTTGGCTGCCACGTCGAGCATCTCGCCGAGCTGCTCGCGGCCGAACAGGCCGTGCTCGCCGGTGCCCTGGATCTCGACGAAGTTGCCACCCTCCTGCATCACCACGTTGAGGTCCACCTCCGCGCGGGAGTCCTCCTCGTACGGCAGGTCAAGGCAGACGTGGCCGTCGATGATGCCAGCAGAGATCGCCGCTACCGGCTTCAGCAGCGGCTCACCCGGCACCACGCCGCGCTCCTTGAGCACAGCGATCGCGTCCGCAAGTGCCACGTACGCGCCAGTGATCGACGCGGTACGGGTACCACCGTCGGCCTGGAGCACGTCGCAGTCGAGCTGGATGGTGTTCTCACCGAGTTCAGAAAGATCCACCGCAGCGCGCAGGGAACGACCCACCAGGCGCGAAATCTCGTGCGTGCGGCCCTTTACCTTGCCACGCATCGATTCACGCGGCATACGCTCGTGCGTCGCGGAAGGAAGCATGGAGTACTCGGCGGTCAGCCAGCCTTCGCCGGAATCCTTCTTAAAACGGGGAACGCCCTCCTCCACCGAAGCGGTGCACATCACGCGGGTGTTACCGAACTCCACCAGCACGCTGCCAGCAGGGTTCGAAGTAAAACCGCGGGTGATACGGACAGGGCGAAGCTCGTCGACGGCGCGACCGTCAAAACGCGAAAAATCAGTCATAGCCCCAAGCGTAACGCAGGCGGGCGTCGCGTCCCTGCAAGCCAACTAGACCCAAGGCGATTTATTAATCACGTTCGGAGGGCACCCCATTGCGGTGAGGATGGGCAACGAGTGTGAGTGCGTCGAAAGATCGTGTCCCGAGAAATTGTCCATCAGGAATTCGTGAGCAACTTTGGTGAGCCCGAAATGTGGCTCTCCTTCGATCACACCGTGCAGGTACTGCAACATGGACAATTTGAAGAATGTCCGGTCTCGCAACGATTCCGGATACGCCCGAATCCAGTTGAGTGTGGAACTTGGTTTTCTTGGCACAAGCGGTGCATCGTCGACACGGTTATACAGCCTCGAGTAATGTGCACACGTATTTCGCAAATAAGCCAGTGATCGCTGCCATGACCCGAGCTCTTTGAACGTGAGCCCGGTATCAGCAGCGATCTGCTCGCGCATCCACTTTGGAAGCAGATTGTGCAGCGTTCCCCATTCGAAGGTCTGCACTGCAGCCCAAATTGGAAGATCTTCGTTGCGATCCCGGTAGTGGTGTACGAAATCCTCTTTGGAGTAACCAATAGATGCGTCAAAGCGGTCCAACCACTTTGCATACCGCTCTACCTGGTTCGGTTCCTTAATGGGAGGCTGCATCTGCAGGTCAAGCATTGACGGGTCGTCAAGATGAAGATGAAGCAGCGGGTGCACGCTACCAATCGCGTGTGCAATGGCGTTACGGAGCCAAATCTCCACGGGCTCCAACGCACTCAAGGCTGCCTTACGCAATCGGGTATCGAACCTCATGAGTCGAATGATGTCGTCGAAATTCGTTCCCTCACGGAATTCATTCTTGCGTGTGAGTTCGTATCCGTGAAGTTTTTGTTGATTCGGGAATGGCTCTCTAAACGGGTACCAGTATCCGCTCAAACGGTAATATCCGATGTTTCGCAGCGACTCTTCCGCAGACGCAAGATCTGCAATTCGCATCCCCCGTTCGCCCAATAGCGTGAGCAAGTCTTCATAGTTCTGAAACGGTTTCGTGGATACCACGATCCCCTACCCCCAAGATTTTGAAAACCGGCCCTGGACTGACTACTCAAGATGTAGCCTAGCGGAACCGGTCGTTGTGGTGGCTAATTTAGCGCACGCGACCCCCTAGGTCACCTTCCACCCCTTAAAAGGGGTAACGCAGTAAGGCCCGACCCTTACACCTCGTAGACGGCGCCGGCCTGCCCCAGCAGAATCTCGCCATCAAACTCAGTACGGGCTGCCTCAAGCACACTGTGCGGGTCAGTCCACGGTTGAATGTGCACCAGCACCAGCGTCTTCACCCCGGCTTCGCGGGCGAGGCGTCCCGCCTCCTTGCCAGACATGTGCATGCCTTCGGCTTTGCCTTCCGACGACGCACCCCAGGCTGCTTCGCAGAGGAACAGGTCGGCGCCACGGGCGGCGTCGATAAGCGACGGCGTGTAGCTCGAGTCGCCCGAGAACGTCAGCACCTTGCCGTGCGCGTCCTCCACGCGCAGCGCATGCGACTCCTGGGCCGGGTGGACCACTTCAAACGGCGTGACCGTCAGACCGCTCAACGTCTCCGGCTCGCGGGTACGCCAGGTGGTGAACTCGAATGTGTCGGTGCAATCGTCGACATCATCCGGACCATCGGCGCTCATGCGGCCAAAGTGCTCAACCGCATACGAAGGCCCGATGAGGCGGTGGCGCTGCTGCGCAGGTGCCTCCGGATGGTATCGGCGCCACACCAACAGCGACGGGAAATCCGAGCAATGATCAGCGTGCAGGTGGCTGAAGATCACGTGGGCCGCAGCAGGATCGAACCGTTCCTGCATCGCGGCGAGCGCTCCCGGACCAAAGTCCATCACCACATCGGTTTCACCCGGCACCGAAATGACGTAGGAGGAGGCGGGGTTCCCCGGCGCGGCAAGGCTTCCGGAGCACCCAAGGATGGTCAACTTCATGGAAACACTGTGCCATGAATGCGCCCTAATTTCACACTGGATCGCCGAAGCGCACGGCGAGTTTTACAGTCTGTTGCCCACCGCATGCACCTGAGGGCCGAGGAATCGGCGGGCGAGCTCATCGAATGTGCCAGGATCTCCGGTGGATTCGAAGATGCGGATTGGGGCGGTGGTGTCGTCGCTAAGCAAATCGCTCTCCGTGAGCACGCGCAACACATCCTTCGAGGTTTCCTCCGCAGAGGACACGAGCGTGACATCATCGCCAACGGCAAGCTGGATCACGCCGGAAAGCAGCGGATAGTGCGTACAGCCGAGCACAAGCGTGTCCACGCCTGCTTCGCGCAGCGGCTCCACATAGCCGCGGGCGACCTCGAGCACATGCTTGCCGGAGGTCACGCCCTGCTCCACGAGGGGGACGAAATCAGGGCAGGCAACAGCGGTGACATCCACATTCGGGTTGACCGCGAAGAAGTCTTGATACGCACCAGAGGTGACGGTGCCTTCGGTGCCAATGACGCCGATCTTGTTGTTTCGGGTGGTCGCCATCGCACGGCGTACTGCAGGCTGGATCACTTCGAGGACAGGGATGCTGTAGCGCTCGCGGGCATCATGAAGAAACGCGGCGGTGGCGGTGTTACACGCAATGACAAGCATCTTGCAGCCACGTTCCACCAGATCGTCAGCAATGCGCTGCGAATGAGCGCGCACATCCGCGATCGGCTGCGGACCGTACGGGCTATTGGCGGTATCGCCGATATAAATCAAGGATTCGCCCGGCAACTGATCCATCACCGCACGCGCCACGGTCAGCCCGCCGACACCGGAGTCGAACAACCCAATCGGCGCGTTGTTACTTACCTGGTTGCTTACCTGGTTACTCACCTGCGCGCCTGCTTTTCCGCAGCCTTCGCCTGCTTCTTCGCATGCTTTTTCGCGGCGAGCTCCGGCGGATCGTCAGACGTGATGATCATGCCGGCGACAATGCCACCGATCGCGCCGAAGAGGTGCGCCTGCCAACTGACACCCTCAGTGCCCGGCAGCACACCCCAAATCAAACCGGAGTAGAAGAAGCCGAGGATTAAGCCGGTAAGAATCTGACCAATCGAGCGGTTGAAAAAGCCACGCACCAACAGGTACGCCAACCAGCCATACACCAGGCCGGATGCGCCAATGTGGTTCGTGCCAATACCGCCGAACACCCAGGTGCCGAGTCCGCCGATGAGCAGAACGAACGTTGTCACCTCCCAAAACACGCGCTTGCCGGAGTAACCGATGAGGTAGGCAAACAGCGCACCCGGCAGCGAGTTGGAAATGATGTGTTCCAGATTCGCGTGCAGCAGCGGCGAGGTGAAAATCATCGGCAGACCGTTGATGTCCAGCGGGTGTATGCCAAAGCCCTGCAGCCACGGGAAGAAGAGCTGGAGAATAAACACAGCCCAAATCAGGGCCAGGAAGCCACCTGCAAAGCGCAGCCCGGATTTGCGCTGCTGTCTGCGTTTGAGCGACCTGCTCGCCGGGTAACCCTGTCCCTGCAACCCCATGCCCGGCTGGCCGTACGGCTGACGCTGGTTGGCATAGGGGTTGTGTGGCACACCCGGCGCAGGCATGCCGCCGAACGCGGGCGGTTGGGTCTCTGGGTGGGAGAACGGACGCTGGAACGGCTTGCCGTAGCCGGGCTGTTCGGTGCGTCCGTAGCCCCAGCCTTCAGGGGTGTGGTGGTTGTTATTGTTCATCGTGGTGCAGCTTAGCTGCCTGCGCTAGGCGCGTGCGATGTCGCGCCAGGCGGTGATACCAAAGTCACCGGTTGCGTTTACTACAGCGTCCACGATTGCAGCCTGCACTGCTTGGGCGCCGGCTTCTCCGATGCGTCCGAAAGCTTCAACATCGCTGACCGGCTGCGCACCAGGTTGAGCGGTGGACACTGCGAACAACGTGTCGCCGTCGAGTGGCGAGTGCGCGGGGCGAATGGCTCGCGCGATGCCGTCGTGCCCGGTCATTGCCACGCGCTTGAGTTGTGGCTTTGTGAGCGGCGCATCCGTGGCAATCACACCGATCGTGGTGTTCAGTTTCGGTGTGGGGCGCTCAAGCGCGTTAAACCGCTCCAGGTCCACCGCGGGTTTCGCGCCATCGCCGTAGAGGAGCCCAGTGTGCTTATCGACGACCATCCCAACCGGATTGGCAACCACATACGCCTCAACCGTGTAGCCGTCCGTGCTCATCGTGCTCACCGTGGCCTGGCCAAACCCACCCCGCAGCACGCCAGCGGTTGCGCCACCACCAGCACCGACACTGCCGGTCGCTCCTGCACCACCGTCGAAGGCGGCGGTGATCGCGGCTGCACCATCGGCCGCAGTGGGGCGGTGCGCCGGGTCGCCGACGACAAGGTCGAAGATCACCGCCGCAGGCACGATCGGCACCCGGGGGCCCGGCATGTCTTCGCCGAACACCGGAAAGCCCCAACCGCGGCGTTCCAGCTCGGCCATCGCTCCATCGGCGGCCGCAAGTCCAAACGCGGAGCCGCCACAGAGCATGATCGCGTGAACCCGCTCAACGGTGTTGTGGGGTTCGAGCAGGTCAGTCTCACGTGTACCGGGGCCACCGCCACGCACATCCACTGCCGCGACCATGCCTGCCTCGTGCGGTGCAAGGATCGCGGTCACGCCAGTGTCCGCGAGTGAGATGTGGCCGATGCGGGCCAAGGGGTCGTCGATACGCATGCGCTCGAGCTAGCCCATCAATGCGTCGAGCAAAGAATCCTGACAGTACGCGAGCCACTCCACGAGCATCGCGCGCTCCTGCTGAGCGCCCTCGCCACCCGAAGTGTCAGCGGCAATGTAGAGGCGCATGTCGTTGACCGCAGCGATGAACTTGTGCGCGTCTTCTTCCTCGATGGTGACCTCAACGCCACCAGTGGGGCCGAGCGCCTCGTTGACCACCTGCAGATTGATCAACTTCGCACGAATGATGTCGTTTTCATGCAAGCTGCGCAACAAACCGTTGTCGCCCTCGAACTCCTCGTCGCCCTCACGCTCAAAGTCGGGCAACAAACGAGCCAACTTCGGATCCTGTGGCGCCTCCGTGTGCCCGGTGGAAACCCCCATCATCTCCGCGAACTCATCCTTCGGAGCCGACTGCGCACGTGCAATCAACGCCTCCGACACCGTCGCCGTGAGATCTCCAATGACCTCACGCTCCATCGGATCAAACGTGGTCGTGTACTTCGGGGTTGAACGCATCAACCCCTTCTTCTTACGCCAAGGCTGCATTCGTCTCCCCTACCCTGCCTGCTGCATCGTCGCCCACAGACCGGCGGTATGCAGTTTCTTCACGTCGGTTTCTACCTTGTCCTTCTCGCCAGAAGAGACCACAGCCTTGCCCTCAGTGTGGACCTGCATCATCAGCTCCTGGGCGCGCTTGCGGTCGTAGCCCAGCACCGTCTGGAACACATAGGTGACATAACTCATCAGGTTCACCGGGTCGTCCCACACAATGCACAACCATGGCAGGTTCTCGCTCGTGGCCACCTCGACATCGACGGCCTCGTCGAGCTCCGGGGTCGCCATCGGCGAACTCATATGCGCCGGTTCGGCAGCGTTGCGAGCTGAAGCAAACATGTGAACCACCTTACCCCGTCGGACGGGAGGGGACGGGAGGGTACGCTTGCACACCATGAACCAACCGCTGCCCTCTACCGCGTTTTTAACCGACATGTACGAGCTCACCATGCTCGACGCCGCCATCCAAGATGGCACAGCCGAACGCGAGTGTGTTTTCGAAGTCTTTGGCCGCCGCATGCCCAACGAGCGCCGCTACGGCGTCGTCGCAGGTACCGCGCGTGCCCTCGACGCAATTACCCGCTTCCGCTTCACCGAAGAGCAGATCGCAACCGCCGATTTCCTTTCCGATGCAGCACGCGAATATCTCCGCAACTTCCGCTTCTCCGGCCAGGTGGACGGCTACCGGGAGGGCGATCTGTACTTCCCGTACTCCCCAATCATGACGGTGCGCGGCACGTTCGCCGAGTGCGTCATCTTGGAAACTGTCATCCTGTCCATCCTGAATGCCGACTCCGCGATTGCCTCCGCCGCGTCGCGTATGGTCTCCGCGGCAGACGGCCGGCCGATTATCGAGATGGGTTCGCGCCGTACCCACGAAGAGGCTGCCGTTTCGGCTGCACGTGCGACCTACATCGCGGGTTTTGACGCAACTTCCAACATGGAGGCGTCGCTACGCCACGGCATCCCGGCGTCCGGTACTGCCGCCCACTCGTGGACGCTGCTGCATGTCGACGAGAACGGCCAGCCCGATGAAAAGGCCGCCTTTGCCGGCCAGATTAAGTCCCTAGGTAAGGACACCACGCTGCTGGTGGATACCTTTGACATCACCAAGGGCGTGGACAACGCGCTCGAGGTTGCTGGCACCGAACTCGGCGCGGTGCGTATCGATTCTGGTGATCTCGGCATCGTCTCACGCCGCGTGCGCAAGCAACTCGACGAGGCAGGTGCGTTCAACACCAAGATCATCGTCTCCTCCGACTTGGATGAGTTCGCCATCGCAGGTCTGCGCGGCGACCCAGTCGATGGCTTCGGCGTCGGCACCTCTGTGGTGACAGGCTCCGGCGCGCCTACGGCTGGCCTGGTCTACAAGCTCGTCGAGGTCGAAGGCCACCCCGTGGCCAAGCGTTCTTCCGGCAAGGTCACCTACGGCGGCGGCAAGTCTGCGCTTCGCGCGTACCGCTCCTCCGGCGTTGCGGTGGGCGAGATTATCCACCCGATGGGCGCCGAAATCCCCCGCAAGCCGAACCTGGACTACCGCGAGCTGACCGTGCCGATGATCCGCGACGGTGAGGTCCTGGACAACCAGCCAAGCATCGAGGACAGCCGAAAGCTGCACGCCGAAGCACGCACCACCCTGCCCTGGGAGGGCCTCGCTCTGTCGCGCGGCGAGGTTGCCATCCCGACCCGTTTTATCGGGTTTCCGGAGCCCACCGAGTAGGCCGTGGCAGACGAACCGCTTTCGCACAGCACAGGTGAGTTGCTTTCGGCTGCCGTCGAGTCGCTCGGCGGCTCGCGCCGGCCTGGCCAGGTCAAGATGGCCGACGCGGTCACTCGTGCGTTGGATTCCGAACGTCACCTTGCCGTTCAGGCAGGCACTGGTACGGGTAAGTCCCTGGCGTACCTGGTTCCTGCGCTCCGTTATGCACAGATGCACGACACAACCGTTGTGGTCTCCACTGCGACGATCGCGCTGCAGCGCCAACTGGTCGACCGTGACCTGCCGCGCCTTGCCGACGCGCTTGAGCCTCTCCTGCCCCAGCGACCAACCTTTGCCATCCAAAAGGGCCGTAACAACTACGTCTGTTTGCACAAGGTGCTTGCGGAGGACCCCAGCGACACCCTCATCGAGGAAGAGGATCTGACCTGGCTGGGCAAACACGTCAAGCGCGTCGCCGAGTGGGCACAGGACACCCCGACCGGTGACCGCGACGATCTGGTTCCTGGTGTGCCAGATCAGGCGTGGCGCCAAGTTTCGGTGACCTCCCGTGAGTGCTTGGGGGCGACGCGTTGTCCGCACGGCCAGGACTGCTTCGCGGAGATCGCCCGGGAGCGCACCAAGGACGTGGACATCGTGGTCACCAACCACGCACTACTGGCTATCGATGCCCTCGCCGATGTGGACGTGCTCCCCCAGCACGATGCTGTGATTATCGACGAGGCCCACGAACTCGACGGACGCATCACCTCGGTCGCTACCGCGGAGATTTCCGCACGCGCACTCGCCATGGCAGCTCGCCGTGCCGACAAGCTTGGCGCGAAACGCGAAACACTCGAGGACGTTATCGACGACTTCACTGCCGCCATCGACCTCGAAGCCCCCGGCCGGTGGGAAACCATTTCCGACCCGGCACGTGGTGGTTTTGTCGCTCTGCGCGACGCGTTGTGGAAGACCCGCCAGTCCATCGGCGAACCGCCCGAGGGTGAGGCCCAGAACGATCCGGAGAAGTTTGCGGAGCGTGGCAACCTGACCAACCACTTGGAGGATCTCCACGACGCGATCGTGCGCATCCTCGGTGTGTTCGACGAGCCGGATCCGGCCAAGCACACCGACGTTGTGTGGCTCACCCGCTCCGACCGCCACGGCGATTCCGTCTCCGTCGCGCCCCTGTCGGTCGCGGGGCTGCTCCACGAACGGCTTTTCGGGGAGCGCACCGTGGTGCTTACCTCTGCCACGTTGACGGTCGGCGGCAACTTCAACGCCATGGCCAGCGCCTGGGGCTTGCCGAAGGGCACCTGGGACTCGCTCGACGCTGGCACCCCGTTCGACCCCGCCAAGTCGGGCATCCTCTACACCGCGAAGCACCTGCCCACCCCGGGCCGCGATGGGCTTGCGAAGGAAACGCTCGATGAGATCGCGGACCTTATCACCGCCGCCGGTGGCCGCACCCTGGCACTGTTTTCTTCTCGACGAGCCGCCGAACAGGCCGCCGAAGCCATGCGGGCCCGCCTCCCCTTCGACATCTTGTTGCAGGGCGAGGACTCCACCGGTGTACTGGTTGATAGTTTTGCCAAGTCAGAGAACTCATGTCTGTTCGGCACACTGACGTTGTGGCAGGGCGTCGACGTTCCAGGGAGCTCGTGCTCGCTGGTCATCATCGATCGCATCCCCTTCCCCCGCCCCGACGATCCCCTGTTGCAGGCCCGAGCGAACGCCGCCGATGCCGCCGGCCGGTCGGGCTTCATGGAGGTCTCCGCCACCCACGCGGCGCTGCTCATGGCGCAAGGTGCCGGCCGCTTGCTGCGCTCCGTCAATGACCGCGGGGTCGTGGCAGTGCTGGACAATCGCTTAGTGACGAAGCGCTACGGCTCGTTTATCCGCCGCAGCCTCCCCGCCTTCTGGGATACCACCGACCCCGAGGTCGTTCGCGGCGCGTTGAAGAGGTTGGTGGCTAAGGGATAGCCACCACGGTGGTGGAACCGGGCGCGACCTCCGTGTAGCCCGCGTCTCGCACCGCGACCGCACCTGGCCGATCGCAGTACTCACGGAACTGATCAGCAGACACTTCACGCACGTTTAGCGGGAACCCCTGCTCGGCCCAGTCCAGCACCCACTCGAGGTCCTGCGCCGCAGCAAGCAACATTGAGGCGTGTCCTACCTGTGCGGCCGCCTTGCCCGCGGACATCGCAAGCGAACTGTCCACTGCGATCAACGGAGCACCCTCGACGAGCGGCAGGTCTTCGCCCTCCTCGAGTTCTGTGCCCTTGATCTGCAACTTGGCTATCGCATGTGGCACATCCCCTACAGCAGACGGAACAAACGCGCGTACCGATCCCACTGTCACCCCAGGTAACGCCTGCACGTCATCCCAAGCCTTGTTCCGTGCCCTCCGGGCAACCTTACGGATGCGGTGTGAATACCACTGCTCTACCCCGTCGCGCCAGAAGCCATCGATGCCCGCACGAGAGTCGAGGCATACGGCGACGACGGCGCGGGCGGCGCAAACAAGCACCGCGTTGCGGCTGGGCGGATCCTGCTTGGGCAGATTGATGGCGAGTTGCATCGCCTGCACTGTCGATGGGTCGTTTGGATCCTCGCTGCGTTGGCGGTAGTCATCTGCGACGCGTTCCCGCAGCAGCTCGTATGCGCTTGTGATTTCGGTTGTCTCGGCATTCATCCTGGTTCAGGGTAGTGGGCACAACAAAGCCCCCGCCGAAGCGGGGGCTGAGTTCAGGAGGCCAGTAGTCCGTTGCTACTTGGCTGGGGTGTTATGCCTCGCGGTGGCCAGTGTGGGCCTCACGACGCAGGGTCTCCACCATGTGCGGGTAGTGCAGCTCGAACGCAGGACGCTCGGAGCGGATACGCGGCAGGGAGGTGAAGTTATGGCGCGGCGGCGGGCAGGAGGTTGCCCACTCGAGGGAGTTGCCGTAGCCCCACGGATCGTCGACGGTGACGATCTCGCCGTAGCGCCAGGACTTGAACACGTTCCAGATGAACGGCAGGAAGCCGATACCCAGGATGAAGGAGCCAACAGTGGACACCTGGTTCAGGAGGGTGAAGCCATCGGTGTCGAGGTAGTCAGCGTAACGACGCGGCATACCCATGTTGCCCAGCCAGTGCTGAACCATGAAGGTCAGGTTGAAGCCGATAACAACGAGCCAGAAGTGAATCTTGCCCAGCTTCTCGTCCAGCATGCGGCCGGTCATCTTCGGGAACCAGAAGTACACGCCAGCGGTGGAAGCGAACACCACGGTACCAAACAGGGTGTAGTGGAAGTGCGCAACCACGAAGTAGGAGTCGTGCAGCTGGAAGTCCAACGGCGGAGCAGCCAGCATAATGCCGGTCAGACCACCGAAGAGGAAGGTGAACAGGAAGCCCGTTGCCCACAGCATCGGGGTCTCGAACGTCAGGTGACCGTTCCACATGGTGCCGAGCCAGTTGAAGAACTTCACACCGGTCGGAACCGAAATCAGGAAGGTCATGAACGAGAAGAACGGAAGCAGGACAGCGCCGGTGGCGAACATGTGGTGTGCCCACACAGCCATGGACAGACCTGCAATAGCCAGGGTTGCGAAGACCAGGCCGATGTAGCCGAAGATCGGCTTACGGGAGAACACCGGGACGATCTCGGACACCAGGCCGAAGAACGGCAGTGCGAGGACGTACACCTCAGGGTGGCCGAAGAACCAGAACAGGTGCTGCCACAGGATCGTGCCGCCGTTAGCGGTGTCGTAGATGTGGCCGCCGATGAGACGGTCGAAGAGCACACCCATTGCAGCTGCGGTCAGCAGCGGGAAGATCATCAGCGCGATGATCGAGGTAACAAACACCGTCCAGGTGAACACCGGCATACGGAACATGGTCATACCCGGCGCACGCATGGTCAGCACAGTGGTGAGCATGTTCACGGCGGAAGCAATGGTGCCCACACCGGTAGCGCCTACACCGACAATCCAGAGGTTGGCGGAAACGGACGGCGTGTGCGTTGCGTCAGCCAGCGGCATGTACATCGTCCAGCCGAAGTCAGCAGCGCCACCCGGGGTAACGAAGCCGGCCAGCATGGCGATAACACCAACGGTGGTGACCCAGAAGCCGAATGCGTTCAGACGCGGGAAGGCCACATCAGGGGCGCCGATCTGCAGCGGCAGAACGTAGTTAGCAAAACCCCAAACGATTGGGGTACCGAATGCCAGAAGCATCACGGTGCCGTGCATGGTGAACAGCTGGTTGAACTGCTCGTTGGACAGGAACTGCAGGCCTGGGCTGAAGAGCTCCAGACGAATCAGCAGGGCCATCAGGCCAGCCACGAAGAACCACACGAACGACATGATGATGTACATGATGCCGAGGTCTTTGTGGTCGGTCGTGATGAGTTGCTTATAAAATTGCGAACCCTTGCGGGCATGGCCCGTCGGCTCGGGGCGTGTCGGCGGGACGTGATTGTCCAGCCTAGGTGCCACAGCGGTCATTGAATCCTCCTGATTTCGACAACTGCACTTGACCCGAATTGCCTCGAATCACGCACAGCTGCCACGAGTGATACCAGATCAGCATAACGTTCTGCACACTGTTTTTCCAGCCTCTCCGAATACTGTTCCCCCTTGCGGGGTGAACCCATGCAGGCAACCCTGCTGCGTTGTCTGCAAATGGGAGACGCCTCGCCGGGTGGCGAGGCGTCGTCGACAAGCAAACAGTGCTTAGAAGTCCCAGTCGTCGTCCTGGGTATCCTCCGCACGACCAATAACGTAGGAGGAACCCGAACCAGAGAAGAAGTCGTGGTTCTCATCGGCATTCGGCGACAGCGACGCCAGAATTGCCGGCGAAACCTTCGTCTCATCCGCCGGGAACAAACCCTCATAACCAAGGTTGTTCAGCGCCTTATTCGCGTTGTAGCGAAGGAAGCGCTTCACGTCCTCCGTCCAGCCGAGCGGGTCGTAAATATCCTCGGTGTACTGATTCTCATTCTCGTACAGGTCGTACAGCAGATCGAAGGCGTAATCCTTAAGCTCTTCCTTCCGCTCTTCGGACTCGTTGCGCACACCGAGCTGATACTTGTAGCCGATGTAGTAGCCGTGCACGGCCTCGTCGCGAATGATCAGACGGATAATGTCGGCCGTGTTGGTCAGCTTCGAGTGCACCGACCAGTTCAGCGGCAGGTAGAAGCCCGAGTAGAACAGGAACGATTCCAGCATCACGGAAGCAACCTTGCGCTTCAGCGGATCATCGCCCTCGTAGTAGGACAGGATGATCTTCGCCTTGCGCTGCAGGTACTCGTTTTCCTCAGACCAACGGAATGCCTCATTAATAGAAGGGGTATCCGCAAGCGTCATAAAAATGTTGGAGTAGGACTTCGCGTGCACCGACTCCATGAAGGCAATGTTGGTCAACACTGCTTCTTCGTGCATCGACGTAGCATCCGGAAGCAACGACACCGCACCAACCGTGCCCTGGATTGTGTCCAGGAGCGTCAGGCCGGTGAACACACGCATGGTCGCGGCCTTTTCATCCTCAGTCAGCGTGTTCCAGCTCGGAATGTCATTGGACACCGGAATCTTCTCCGGCAGCCAGAAATTACCCGTCAAGCGATCCCAAACCTCGAGATCCTTGTCGTCGGGCACATTGTTCCAGTTAATCGCCTTCACCGGTTTGGTGTGAGACTCAAGGTAACTCGCGTATTCGTCAGTCATGGCGACCATCCTACCCGAGACCCCCATAAGAGAAATCGGGCTTGAAATTGCATTGAATGAGCGTCTCAATGGCCTAAGATACTGACGAATTACACACAATTAGCTGCCTGAAGGAGGGCACTGTGACTTCGAGCGACAAGCGCTCACCCACGCAACCCCTACTCTCGTCCATCCTGGATGTGTTAGGGGAAGAGATCGTCTCGGGTGTCCAGCCGGAAGGCAACACGTTCACCCTTCATGATCTGTCCGAGCGTTTCGGTATCTCTCGCACGGTCGCGCGCGAGGCGATGCGTGCGCTTGAGCAGTTGGGGTTGGTGTCGTCGTCACGCCGCGTGGGCTTGAAGGTGCTCCCCCAGTCCGAGTGGAATGTGTTCGACCACCAAATCATTTCTTGGCGTTTGCGTAGCGACGAACAACGGCACGCCCAAATCACTTCCCTGCGCGAACTTCGCGACGCAATCGAGCCGTCCGCCGCGCGCCTCGCCGCGACGAATGCCACCCCTGCGGAAGCACGCGAGCTGTGCGCCCTCGCCGAGCGCATCGTGGAGCTCGCCGGTCAGGTCGCCGGTAACTCTGAGGAGTTCCAAGAGGCCGACGCCCGCTTCCACTCGTTGCTGCTTACCGCGTCACGCAACGAAATGTTTGTCCAGTTGACCCAGCCGATCATGGATGTGATGAAGGGGCGCTCCGAGTACGGCATCATGCCGGACGATCCGGAGATGAACACCATGAAGATTCACATCGAGCTCGCTGACGCGATCGCCAACAACGATCCGGATCGTGCAGAAGATGCTTCTCGACGACTCCTGCGCGGTGTCAACGAGTTCATGGAGATTTAAAACCCCCAGCTCCCGCCCTTTACGGGCGGGACCCCCTATCCCCCGAGCCCCCGCATGCTTAGAGCATGCAGGAGACGCAACCGTCGACCTCGGTGCCTTCCAACGCCATCTGACGCAGGCGGATGTAGTACAGGGTCTTAATGCCCTTGCGCCATGCGTAGATCTGTGCGCGGTTGATGTCGCGAGTGGTCACCGTGTCCTTGAAGAACAGGGTGAGCGACAGGCCCTGATCCACATACTTCGTGGCAACTGCATACGTATCGATGATCTTTTCGTAGCCGATCTCGTACGCGTCCTTGAAGTATTCGATGTTCTCGTTGTTCATGTGCGGCGCCGGGTAGTAGACGCGGCCGATCTTGCCTTCCTTACGGATCTCGATCTTGGATGCGATCGGGTGGATCGACGAGGTCGAGTTGTTGATGTAGGAAATCGAACCGGTCGGCGGCACAGCCTGCAGGTAACGGTTGTAGATGCCGTCACGCGCCACGTCGGCCTTGAGCTGCGCCCACTGCTCCGCCGTCGGCACAGCAATGTTGGACTTTTCAAACAGTGCCCTGACCTTGTCAGTCTTCGGTGCGAAATCAGCCGGATCGTAGCGGTCGAAGAACTCACCGGTTGCGTACTCGGACTTGTCAAAGTCCTTGAATGCGCTGCCCTTCTCCACTGCAATCTTGTGGGATGCGCGGATGCACTCGTACATCACCGCGGCAAAGTAGGCGTTGGTGAAGTCCAGGCCTTCCTCGGAGCCGTACTCAATGTGCTCGCGGCCGAGGTATCCGTGCAGGTTCATCTGCCCCAGACCAATGGCGTGGGAGGACTCGTTGCCGTCGCGCACCGGCGGCACCGACTCGATGGAGGTCTTGTCCGCCACGGCTGTCAGCGCACGGATTGCCGTTTCGACCGTGCGGCCGAAGTCCTCGGAATCCATCGCCATTGCGATATTCAGCGAGCCCAGGTTGCAGGAGATGTCGTGGCCGACTTCCGCGTAAGTCAGGTCCTCGTTCAGCACCGACGGAGAGTTAACCTGCAGGATCTCCGAGCACAGGTTGGACATGTTGATGCGGCCGGTCTTCACCGGGTTCGCACGGTTCGCGGTGTCTTCGTACATGATGTACGGGTAGCCGGACTCGAACTGGATCTCTGCCAGGGTCTGGAAAAAGTTACGGGCGTTGATCTTGGACTTGCGGATGCGTGGGTCCTCGACCATCTCTTCGTACTTCTCCGTCACAGAAATGTCTGCGAACGGCACGCCGTAGACGCGTTCGACGTCGTACGGGGAGAACAGGTACATATCGTCGTTACGCTTAGCCAGCTCGAAGGTGATGTCCGGAATGACAACGCCCAACGACAGCGTCTTAATGCGGATCTTCTCGTCGGCGTT
Source organism: Corynebacterium sp. HMSC036E10 (assembly GCF_001836265.1). Lineage (NCBI taxonomy): Bacteria > Bacillati > Actinomycetota > Actinomycetes > Mycobacteriales > Corynebacteriaceae > Corynebacterium > Corynebacterium sp. HMSC036E10. Next base: position 17,180 of record NZ_KV827989.1, on the reverse strand, counting down.
CTCACGCTTGGTGTCCAAGAACCGCATGATGTCCGGGTGGTGCGCGTTCAGATACACAGCACCTGCACCCTGGCGGGCACCGAGCTGGTTGGCGTAGGAGAATGCGTCCTCCAGAAGCTTCATCACAGGGATGACGCCGGAAGACTGGTTCTCAATGTGTTTAATCGGCGCACCGGACTCGCGAATGTTCGACAGCAGCAGCGCCACACCGCCGCCACGCTTGGACAGCTGCAGCGAGGAGTTGATGGCGCGGCCGATGGATTCCATGTTGTCCTCGATACGCAGCAGGAAGCAGGACACAAGTTCGCCGCGCTGTGCCTTACCTGCGTTGAGGAAGGTTGGGGTGGCGGGCTGGAAACGGCCGGTCATGATTTCGTCGACAAGCGCGAATGCAAGATCCTGGTTGCCATCGGCGAGGAACAGCGCCGTCATAGCCACGCGATCCTCGAAACGCTCCAGGTAGCGGCGGCCGTCAAAGGTCTTCAGCGTGTAGGAGGTGTAGTACTTGTACGCGCCGAGGAACGACTTGAAGCGGAACTTGTAAGAGTAGGCGCGCTTGAACGTGTCCTTAATAAACTCCCACGCGTACTTCTCAATCGTGTCCGGCTCGTAGTACTTGTTCGTAACCAGGTAATCGATCTTCTCTTCCAGATCGTGGAAGTAGACCGTGTTCTGGTTCACGTGCTGCAGGAAGAACTGGTTCGCAGCCTCACGGTCTTTATCAAACTGAATCTGACCGTTCTCGTCATAAAGATTCAGCAGCGCGTTCAACGCGTGGTAATCCAGCTGGTCCTTTTCATGAGCCGGCTCCGGGACATTCTTACCGAGGGGCAGAGTAGACACTTCGAGGCCTTTCAGTTCGTAGTTCTTTTGTATTTACCGGCGTATTTTTCGCGCAGTTTTGCCAATCGCTCCGACTCATCCGGAGCCTGCTGCACGTGCGCTTGCGTATCGACGACCTCCGGTCCCCCACGCAAACCCAATCGTTCAGCGTTTTCAATCAGTTGGTTGCGCACATGCGCGACATCTTCGGCCGAGCCCATGAGCTCAAACCTGTATAAGTACGGGACCTTACACTTGTCAGCGATCACCGGCCCAGCAAGGCAGTAATCCGCACCAAAGTTAGAGTTTCCGGCGGCAATCACACCCCGCATCAAGGTGCGATTGCCCTCATTGTTCATGAAGCGGATCACTTGCGCCGGCACCGGCCTGGAATTACCACCACTCACGCTCACCCCACCTCCGTAAGTGGGACAGATGAGGATGTATGGCTCGTCGACGACGAGTTCCGGATCGGTTCTGCGCAGGGGGATCCGCTTCGCAGGAAGGCCGAGCTTCTCCACAAACCGCTTCGTGTTCTCAGTGGCGGAGGAGAAGTAGACGACCAGCATGGCCACTACCTTTCTTGTGCAGATTTCAGAAGGCTACTGCCAGTTGTACGCCTCATGGCGTCGGTATGCGCGCGACGCTTAAGCCGCTGCGAGCAGACCCTTGATGCGCTCCGGGCGGAAGCCGGACCAGTGCTCACCGTTAGCCTCAACCACCGGAGCCTGAACATAGCCGAGGGCCATCACGTAATCGCGGGCCTCTTCGTCCACAGAAATGTCGACGGTGGTGTACTCAAGGCCGGCCTTCTTCAGCGCCTTCTCGGTTGCCTTGCACTGCATGCACGCCGGCTTGCTGTAAACGGTGATCGACATCGCTTGTGGTCCCTTCTCTGCGGGTTCTTTGGGGAGATTTTCTTCTGTCCCCGTCTCCGCGGGGCAACACCAAGAGACACTATACCTTGGGGCTGAGAAGGGCAACTGCTACTACATGTAGTAGTTACATGGGTGATATTCCCAGGATAGGTGCCCAGAATTACCTACATGTAGTCCGCACGCTCATCCGCAACACACAGTTTTGTTGTTTCACGGGTGTAATTTCCTCGAAATAGATTCATCCCGCCCTAGAACTTCGCCTGTTTTTGGGAACGCAAAAACCCCGCCACCACACGGTGACGGGGCGCCTGCTCGCGACAATTAACCCTGACGGGCCTTGAAGCGCGGATCCTTCTTGTTGATCACGTAAACCTTGCCGTTGCGGCGCACAACCTGGGCGCCCGGCTTGTTCTTCAGCGACCGAAGCGACTTGCGGACCTTCATCGGGCGCTCCTTTCTGCTCGGATTACCTGCAATTAGCGACGCACGGCGAACTGCCGAGTCGCAACACGGGGATAAATGTTACACATCACCCGCGCTGAATCAAAACCCTCACGTATCCCCCTCCCATATACGATGAGCGCTATGCAATCCGAGATCATCGCCGCACTCGGCGTGTCCCCCGTTATCGACCCTGCCGCAGAGATCGACCGCCGCGTGCAATTCTTGGCCGATTACCTCGACCGCACCGGCGCAAAAGGCTACGTGCTTGGCATTTCCGGCGGGCAGGACTCCACCCTCGCCGGCAAGTTGGCCCAGCTCGCGGTAGTGAAGCGACGCGAGGCTGGCTCGGCTGCCGAGTTTGTCGCTGTCCGTCTCCCCCACGGCGTGCAGGCCGACGAGGACGACGCGCAACTGGCGCTGCGGTTCATTGCTCCGGACGAGACGGTAACCGTGGACATTGAGCCGGCCACCACCGCGCTGTCCGGAGCCGTCGCAGGCGCGCTCGGTGTGGAGGGACTCGGCGACTTCAACAAAGGCAACGTCAAGGCACGTATGCGCATGATCGCCCAGTACGCCATCGCTGGTGAGCGTGGCCTGCTGGTCATCGGCTCCGATCACGCAGCGGAGAACGTCACCGGGTTTTTCACCAAGCACGGCGATGGCGCGGCCGACCTCATCCCACTGGCAGGCTTGAACAAGCGCCAGGGTGCGACAATGCTCAAGCACCTCGACGCCGATCCGCGCCTGTGGGAGAAGGTGCCCACCGCCGATCTGGAGGAGGACCGCCCAGCCCTTCCCGACGAGGAAGCGCTTGGCATCACCTACGCGCACATCGACGACTACCTCGAAGGCAAGACCATCCCCGCCGACGCCCAGAAGCGCCTCGAGCACCTGTGGCGCATCGGCCAGCACAAGCGCCACATGCCGCCGGGCCCTGCCGACTCTTGGTGGCGCAGCTAGAGCAGATCTCCACCATAGGGGTGAACCACCGTCGCCCCTACCGATAGTGCAGCTGCTGCTTGTTTCCGGTCCGCCGTAATGAATGGGCAGTTCAGCCCTAGTGATTGCATCCTTGCCCAAGTCCCAACATGCAGGGCGTCCAAGGCTTTCGCTTCTCCACTCACTGCAACTGCCGCCTCAATGACGCGATCATCGATACTGAGGAACGAGACTCTAGATTCCAATTCGCTCAAATCTTCGGCGCCGTAGCCCATTCGATGCGCAAAACGAGCTAACTCCACACGCACGATGGCCGAGCTCACCAAAGCCTTTCCCCAGAGCACAGACAAAGCCCACTCGCTATGCGCCTCCCTGCCCGAGGAGGCAATCAGTACAGATGCATCGACATATGCAAGCGGCTCCACCCCAGTCATCACCCTTCGCCCTTTTCGGTACGCGCCAAGTCGAGAGCCTGCAGATCCGCCATCACCCGTTCTAAGCGATCTTCCCCGCGCTCTTCTTCCAACCACTCTTCAAGCGATACTGCAGACGCTGCGGGCCTCCACCCTTCTTCGAAGACTTTTCCCTTCTGCGCAAGCAGCCCAAGCTCCTCGAGTCGATCTAGTCCGGTTTTCTGGCTCACCGGACGAATTTCCGCGATTGGCACTCCCCTGTCGGTCACGGTCAACGTGACCCCCTCCTTCGAAACACGGTCGATCACAGCACGCGTCTTCTGATTTAGTTGGCGCATCGACACCGTGGTGCCGTCGGCTTGTCTCGCTAACAGCGCCTGTAGGCGTTCCTCGATGTTCATGCGACACCTCCCGATGTATTACATGTCTTACATTGCAGGATAGTGTGCTACCCAACAACCCGCAAGGACTCTTCTGCCGCCCGCACCAGCGCCGATCCGTACGACGGACCGTGTGTCCAGGCGTGCACCGCAAGCGGGTGCATCTGGTGGATCGCGATGCGCCGCTGCCAATCCTGTCCGAGCTCGCCTCCGGCGTCGATGTAGCCGCCGACGATCGCGTCGAGGTACGGCGCTCCGAACAGCTCCAGCATCGCGAAGTCGGTCAACGGGTGCCCGCCGTGCGCGGCCGGGTCGATAAAACGCGGGCCTTCCGGCGAAAACAGCAGGTTGCCCGTCCACAGGTCGCCATGAATGCGCGCCAAGGGAGCCTCCCCGTCTTCCCGCACCAGTGCGTCGCAGACGCGCCGCACCGTCTCCAGTCCTTCCCGGTTCAGGTTGCCCGCACGCACCGCATTTTCCGCGAACGGCAGGACGCGCTGCTCGGTATAGAACACCGCCCACCGTTTCTCTGGCCGACAGGCCTGCTCGCGGGTGCCAATGAAGTTCGGCCCCTCCCAGCCTTTTGCCGGCGCACCAAACGCATCCGCACCCATCGCGTGGATGGCCGCCAACTCGCGTCCCGCCTGTCTCGCTGCGTCTTTGGTGGGGCGGGCACTGTCGACCCGCTCGATGGTCAGCGTGTTCGCCTCCTCGTCAAGGTCCAACACCTCCACGACGGCAGCCGAGCCCTCACGCAGCCAGCGCAGGTACGCGGCCTCGGCTGCCGCCGCTCCTGGCGCGCTGCCGTGCTTCACAAACGTGTCAGACATCAATGCTCTCCAATGCCAGTAGGAAACGTTTTGCTTCTGTCCCGCCACGGTAGCCCCCAAGCGCGCCATCGCTGCGCAGCACGCGGTGGCACGGGATCAGGATCGGAAGCGGATTCGTCGCACAGGCGCTTCCCACTGCGCGCACTGCTTTGGGGCGGCCCACCGCCCGAGCCAACTCCCCATACGTCGTCGTCTCACCGTACGGGACCTCCATGAGCGCCCGCAGCACCTCAGCCCGGAACTCGGTCACGCCATCCAGGTTCAGTGGCACGTCGAACGCCCTGCGCTCCCCGGCGAAATACTCGGCGATCTGTTGGGTGGCGAGGGCAGCGGTGACGGTGTCGTCGATACGCGACTGCCCTGCATCCCCGGGCAACAGCACCCTCGAAACGGCACCTGCTGAGGTCACCACCCCAAGCTGACCGATTGAAGTATCCATGGGCCCACGATACGAGAAAGGCTGCCCGACCAAACGGTCGGACAGCCTTCGTGGTGGAGCTAACGGGATTCGAACCCGTGACCCCCACACTGCCAGTGTGGTGCGCTACCAACTGCGCCATAGCCCCGCGTGTAAACGGTATGTAGTTGTGGAGTGGAGCTAACGGGATTCGAACCCGTGACCCCCACACTGCCAGTGTGGTGCGCTACCAACTGCGCCATAGCCCCTTGGAACTTTGGTCAATATACCGGGCCAGCCCGCCCCCGGCCAAATCGCCAGCCCCAACAAAAGGCGATATCGGCTTTTAGCCACCGCTTCAGGATGCGACCTGGGCAAATGCAGGCCGCTTGGGGCTAAAAGCCGATATTGGTCTTTGTGTTTAGCGGCTGGCCAGGACCTCCGGCCAGAAGTCACGCGGAGAGTCCTCCTTCTCGTCGAGGTTCGGGTTGCCCGTGATCTCTCGGAGTTCCTCAATATCGACGAGCTTTTCCACATCCTCGCCATCGACAAGCACGCGCGGGGTCCATGCCTCACCGGTCTTGTCTTCCTGGTACTTGCGGTTGTCGTCGCCAAGACGCTTCGCGGTGTCGATGAACTTGCCGTCGCGAATATCCTTCACAGCCTCATCGCTTGCACCGTAGTCTGCGGCCAGATCTGCGAAGCCGTTCTCGTCGTACTTGTTGTACGCCGACTGCTGGTTCTCAAACAGGAAGTTGCGCAAGGTGAACGCGGAAGAGAAATCGCCGTGGGCCAGCAGCGCCAGCTCGGCAGCCAGTGCCTTGGTGGAGTGGCCCGTCATGCCGCCATCCAGTGCGGTCATCGGGCGCAGGTCCACGTTGATTTCACCCGCGCGGACCTTCTCCAGCATCTGCTCATCGGTAGCAACGTGCAGGTCTGCACAGTGGGAGCAGGAGAAGTCCTCGAAAAGTTCAGCCTTGTTGGCATCCTTGTTTTCGCCGGTGATGTGGATGATGTCTTCTTCTTGGTTCCACTCGACGTTGATACCGGTGACGTCGATCATCTCCGCCTGCTTTGCAGCGCTGCGGTTTGCCTTGCCGTTGTAGACAATGATGCCGATGACAAGCAGAGCAATCGCGATAACAGCGACGACGGCCCAGATGAAGGCCTTGCTACCGCTCTGGTTCGGGTTTTGCACTTTGCGTGTGGTCACACGTGTCTCCTGTTATTGGCGCCGCGATCACGGCGCGGTGGACGGGTACTGCGTACAACGGTCAAGTTTAGGGGTAAATTGCAAACTTCTTAAACGGGCGCCACATCATGAAGCCTGTGATGGCGATGTAGATGACATCGCGGAACACCGTAGCGAGCAGATTCGTCTCCCCTTCGCCGGCTGCGGACGGGTCGAAACAACCACAGTCGATAACGAGTCCCCGCTGCCAAGCGGACAGCATGCCGATGATGAACAGCACGAGCACGTAGATGGACACCTTGCCCGACCAGCGCAGGTTGATGCCCAGCAGCAGCAACAAACCACCTGCGAGCTCGAGCGGCCCGATGATATGGGCCAGCAAGTCGGACCAGGCTGGGGTGAAGATTTCGTAGGCCTCGATGGTTTTGGCGGTATCCAGGTGGACACCAATTTTTGCCCACCCAGCAGAGATCCAAATGTAGGCCATGTAGAACCGCGCTAACGCGGACAACACGTCCAGGACCAGTGTTTTTGTGTCGCGCGTTGCAGGCGCGGCTGTCGTTGTGCTCACTCGGCTGATTCTACTCCCCTATTTGCCCAAGACCTGTGACACGAGCGCTTTGGCTTCTTCCTGCACCTGCGCCACGTGCTCCGCGCCGAGGAACGATTCGGCGTAGATCTTGTACTTGTCTTCGGTGCCGGAGGGGCGCGCGGCAAACCAGGCGTTTTCGGTGGTCACCTTCAGTCCGCCGATGGCCGCGCCGTTTCCTGGGGCCTCCGTTAGCTTTGCAGAGATAACCTCACCCGCCAGTTCACTCGCCTGCACTTGGTCGGGCGAAAGGGCCTTCAGGGTGGCTTTTTCTTCGCGGTTTGCGGGGGCGTCGATACGCGCATATGCAGGCGAGCCGTACTGCGCTTCGAGCTCGGCGTAGCGCTGCGACGGAGTTTTGCCTGTTACCGCAGTGATTTCGGCGGCGAGCAGGTCCATGATCAGGCCGTCCTTGTCGGTGGACCAGACCTTGCCGTTTTTGCGCAGGAAGGACGCACCGGCGGATTCTTCGCCACCGAAGCCGATGGTGCCGCTGACGAGTCCTGGCACGAACCACTTGAATCCAACCGGGACCTCGACGAGGTCACGCCCGAGCGATGCGACAACGCGGTCGATCATCGACGAGGACACCAAGGTCTTGCCCACCGCCGTGTCCTTCGCCCAGCCGTCGCGGTGACTAAACAGGTACTCGATGGCCACGGCGAGGTAGTGATTCGGGTTCATCAGCCCGGCGTCCGGGGTGACAATGCCGTGGCGGTCCGCGTCGGCGTCGTTGCCGGTGGCCAGGTCGTACTTGTCGCGGTTATGCACGAGCGATGCCATGGAGTCTGCACTGGAGCAGTCCATGCGGATCTTGCCGTCGGTGTCCAGGGTCATGAACCGCCAGGTGGCGTCCACGCGTGGGTTGACCACCACGAGGTTCAGCCCGTAGCGCTCCCCGATCGCTCCCCAGTAGTCCACGCTCGCCCCACCCATCGGGTCTGCGCCGACGTGCAGGCCAGATGCCTTGATGGCGTCCATATCCACCACGCTGTCCAGGTCGGAGACGTAGTGATCGAGGTAGCCGAACTTCTCCGCACGCTCGTCCAGCACGCCACTGACCGATACCCGCTTCACGCCCCTCAGGCCTGCGGCAATGTATTCGTTGGCCCGGCGCGCAATCCAGTCCGTAGCTTCCGCCGGTGCGGGTCCGCCGCTTGGCGGGTTGTATTTAAAGCCGCCGTCGCGCGGTGGGTTGTGCGATGGGGTAACCACGATGCCGTCGGCGCTTCCGCCGGGGTGGGTCAAAATCGCGTGAGAGACGGCTGGGGTTGGGGTGTAGCGCCCGGCGGCGTCGACACGCACTGGTACCTCGTTGGCAATGAGCACCTCGAGCGCGGAAACCATCGCCGGCTCCGACAGGGCGTGGGGGTCACGGCCGATGTAGACCGGACCGGTGATGCCTTCGCCGCGGCGGTAATCGACGATCGCCTGCGTCGTCGCCAAGATATGCGCTTCGTTGAATGCATTATCTAACGACGACCCGCGGTGACCCGAGGTGCCGAACACCACTTGCTGGTCCACATTGTCGGGGTCGATATCGCGGGTGTAGTAGGCGGTGACCAGCTCGGCAATGTCGATGAGGTCCTCGTCGCGGGCGGGTTGGCCGGCGCGCTCGTGTGCCATGGGGGCTCCTTTTGTTGCGGGCTGAGGGTGTGTATGGACAGCTCCATCATCGTCCGTGAATCTAAACTCTGCCAGTTTTATATTATTCTGCTATGCGTATGCTTTACTCTTCCGCATGGCTTCCACCCTCAACGACATTTTGAGCACTATCTCGTCCATAGTTTGGGGGCCTTTCGTCCTCATTCCGCTGCTGCTGGGCACTGGTTTGTTCCTCACTGTCCGGCTGCGCGGTATCCAGTTCCGCACGCTGGGTCGGGCGACGCGTCATGCGTTCGTCGATAAGGCTGAAGAGGGCGCGGGCGACATCTCCAACTACCAGGCACTGACCACCGCGCTGGCGGCGACGGTGGGCACCGGCAACATCGTCGGTGTGGCCACCGCAATCTCCATCGGTGGCCCTGGTGCACTGTTTTGGATCTGGCTCACCGGCATCGTCGGCATGGCGTCGAAGTACTCCGAGGCCTACCTGGGTGTGCGCTTCCGCACCACCGACAAGAAGGGCAAGCAGCAGGGCGGCCCGCACGAGTACCTGAAGACTGGTGTCGGCGGCGGCTTCGGCAAATTCCTCGCCGCCGCGTTTACCCTGTTCACCATCTTCGCGTCCTTCGGCATTGGCAACCTCGCGCAGGGCAACTCCATCGCCGCCGGCATGCACGACGCGTTTGGCATCAGCGCCAACGTGGCCGGCGTGATCATCTTCTTCGCCGTTGGCGCTGCCGTCCTGGGCGGCATTGAGGGCATCGGCAAGATCACCGCAGCGTTCGTACCGCTGATGATTGTCATTTACGTCGGCGGCGGCATCACCGCACTGGTACTTATGGCAGACCGCGTACCGGCCGCGATTGCCACCATCTTCACCGACGCATTCACCGGCACCGCTGCCACCGGCGGCTTCGTCGGCTCCGGCATCATGCTGGCCATCCAGTTCGGTGTCGCCCGCGGTATTTTCTCCAACGAATCCGGCATGGGTTCCGCCGCCATCGCCGCCGCGGCAGCCAAGACGCAGCACCCGGCGCGCCAGGCTCTCGTTTCCATGACGCAGACGTTTATCGACACCATCATCGTCGTCACCATCACCGGCCTCGTCATCGTCACCGCCGGCACCTGGGACATGGGCCGCGAGGAAGCCGCCATCATGACCGCCTCCGCCTTCGGCCAGGCACTTCCCGGTGAGTGGGGCAGCCTGATCGTTTCCGTGGCGCTGATCTTCTTCGCGTTTTCCACCATCCTGGGCTGGTCCTACTACGGCGAGCGCGCCATCGTCGCCCTGTTCGGCGACTGGGCGTCGATCCCCTACCGCATGTTCTTCACCGCCTTGTCCTTTGTCGGCGCGGTTGCTTCCCTGGAGTTGGCGTGGACCTTCTCCGACCTGTCCAACGGGCTCATGGCCATCCCGAACCTGATCGGCCTGCTCCTGCTGTCCGGCGTTGTGGTGCGCGAGACCCGCGAGTACCTCGCGTGGGATCCGCACCTGAAGAAGTCGCCGGAGGAGGTCGCGGCGTTCGTTGAACGCCAGAAGATGGATTGGCACTAGGCTCGCGCCCATGCGTATCGACGACACCCTCACCACCACCTTCACCGTCGCCCTCGGCGCGGCGTTGGGGGCAGTGGTCAGACACCTCGTCATCCTCGGCGCCGCCCCCGGCTCCACCGCTGCCCTGGCCCTGACCTTCGCGGTGAACATCGCTGGCTGCTTCGCCATGGGCCTGTTCAAGCCCGGCCCGCTGTGGGGCACGGGCTTCCTCGGTGGCTTAACCACCTACTCCGCCGTCTCTGTAGCCGCGATGCAATCGCAGGCCATCGAGGCCCTCGGCATCATTGCGCTGAGCTACGCCACCGCCATCGGCGCGTGGTTCGCCGGCGACGCACTCAGGAGCCGCCGCAATGCTTAACATCGCCGCGCTTAGCCTCGCCCTCACCCTCGCCGCCGTCTTCGCCGGCGCACTGTTCGGCGGCGCCGCCCGCTACGCACTGACCCGCATCATCCACAACGCCCACGCCGCCACCTTCGCCGCCAACGTCGTCGGTTCCACCGTCGCAGGCTTCGCCGTCACCACCCCGGTGGCCTGGCAGTTAGCCCTCGGCGTCGGGTTCGCCGGCGCGCTATCCACCTGGTCCACCTTTGCCAAAGAACTCGGCGAGCTCATCAAGGCGAAAAAGCACGGCGAGGCCCTCCGCTATGGCCTGTCCACCGCCGTGATCGGCATCCTGGCTGCCTGGTTCGGTCTGCGCTGGGGCCTTCGAGCCTTTGGCGCTTAACGGTTACACTGGACAGACGTGCAGATAACATCCCTGAAAACCGGCCTCATCGTTGCCCTCGGTGCTGGCTGCGGGGCGCTTGCACGCTTCATTTTGCTCATTTGGGTCAACCCCGCCACCCCGGAAGCGCTCGCCCTAGCCGTCACCTTCGCAGTGAACCTCACCGCCTGCTACGCCATGGGCTACTTCGCGCCGGGGCCGTTTTGGGGCGTGGGTTTCCTCGGCGGGTTCAGCACCCTTTCCGCAGTGGCATTGGCCTCATCCCACTCGTCGGTGCTGTGGGCGGCGTTCATCATCACGCTCGGGCTTGTCTCTGCCACATTGGCGTGGATGGCCGGAGATGCGTCACGGGTGAAGCACCATGTCTGATGCAACGTGGATGCTCGGCGCCGTCCTCGGTGTCTTTTTCGGCGGCATGCTCGGCGGGTTTGTGCGTTGGGCGATCATGGCCGTCGTGCATAACCTGTTGATGGCAACCTTCATTGCCAACATCGCCGCCTCCGGCATCATCGGCGTGGCAATCTTCCTGCCTTCCATGTGGCAAACCGCCGTTGGTGTTGGGTTTGCCGGCGCACTTTCAACACTGTCACTGTTGGCCCGCCAACTCGGGGCGTTGATTAAAGACGGCAAGTTCCGCCTCGCCGCCGAGTACGGGATAAGCACCGCGGCGTTCGCGGTGCTCGCGGCCGGAATCGGTGCGCAGGTGGCGTCGTTCGCCACCCGCTAAGCCCTACTCCGCAATCGCATCCAGTGGCGGTGTCTTCGCAGCACGCTGGCCCGGCCACACTGCGGCGAGCAGCCCCACTACTACCGAGGCAGCCAGGACGGTGGCGATGAGCCCGGTGGGTACGGCAATCGTCGTCAAGCCTTGGCTCTCAAGCACCGTCAGGAACGCCCAACCGAGACCAAGCCCCAGCAGCACGCCCAGCACCGCGCCGTAGACCGTCATCTGCACCGACTCCAGCAGGATCATCGTGCGGATCTGCCTGCGTTGCGAGCCCACCGCGCGCAACATACCAATCTCCTGCCTACGCTCAATCACGGACAGCGTCAGCGTATTCACAATGCCAAGCACCGCCACCACCACAGCCAGCGACAACAGCGCGTACAGGATGAACAGCATCTGATCGATCAATGCAGTGACCTCGCCACTCATCTCCTCCGCGGAGCGCACCTGCACCACAATGTCGCCGCGCACCTCATCTTCCAGCCGCGCGCGCAGCGTCTCCAGATCGGTGGAGCCGTCGCTGTCAACGCCCACCATCAGCAGGCGCGTATTGCTTATCGACGACACCTTCGCCGCCGCCGAATCCGACACCACAAACATCTGCAACACATTCGACCCACTAAACAGGCCGGCAACCGTCACGTCGACGGTCTTTCCCGGAGCACTCGGTGCGGCCACTTGGACTGTATCACCGACCTTCCAGCCGCGCTCTTGGGCGATGTGCTCCGGTGCGATCAGCGAGTCACCAGTCAGCGATACGTCGCCGTCGACCACGTTGAGGTCGATAAGATCCGACGGGTCACCGCGCAGCACATCCGTCATCCCGACCGGCCCGAACTGGTGGCCAAACTCTCCGTCGACCGTGATCGGCGCCTGAGTGTACGACGCGATATTGCCCACACCGTCCACCTCAGCGAGCCTGTCCGGCAGATCCCCCGGGACCGGGAAAGAACCCATCTCCGGGCCCATCAGCACATAGTCCGCATTGACCTCGCTTGCGGCCACGTCATCCACCGACTGCTTCATCGACGCGCCAAGCATGCCAATCATGGTCACCAGCGCAATCCCCAGCATCAGCGCGAACGCCGTCGTTGCGGTCCGGCGCGGGTTGCGCCGCGTATTTGTCGACGCAAGCCTGCCCACCTCACCGAACGGTGCCCCGATCAGGCGCCCCAACGGCGGCACAACCGGAAGGCTCAGTGCAGGCCCCGCAAGGAACAACCCACTGATCACACTCAGCGCAGCCACACCAACCAGGATCGCCCGGTGGCGAGTCGCACCGTCATCCCACGTCATTGCGTAACCCGCAGCGGCAACCGCCACAACGACCAACACCGCGCCGACAACCGTGCGCCACACCAGCGGCTGCGGCGTCGCGGCCTCGCTCGCCCGCATCGCCTCCACCGGCCGGACCTTGCCGGCCTTCCGCGCCGGCGCCAGCGCGGAAAGCACCGTCACCACCGTGCCGACGACCAGCGGCACCGCCACCGCATCAACAGACAGCCCCACCCCTGATTGTGGAAGTGGCATGCCAAACGAGTTCATCCCCGCACGAATCACCAACACCAGCCCGGCACCAGCCACCACACCAAGCGCGGAGCCCAACAGGCCGACCAATGCTGCCTCCAACGCCACCGAGCGTGTGATCTGCCCGCGCGACGCCCCCAGAGCCCGCAGCAGCGCGAACTCCTTCGTGCGTTGCGCCACGATCATAGAGAAGGTGTTCGCGATCAGAAACGTGCCTACCAAAAGACCAACCAGCCCGAACGCCACCAAGAAGTACGTGACAAAACTCAACGCATCCCGAATCTGCGCCGACGTCTCCTCCGCTACCTTCGCCCCCGTCTCAATTTTCAAGTCAGGAAACTCACTCCGCAGATTGTCCACCACCTCTGCGTCCCCCACGTCCTCCTTCGCCCCTACCGTCACCGCGGGATATCGGTCGCTATAGGAGTAGAAGTCCAAGAAAGTCTCTGGCGTTACCCCGAGGCGTAGAGAGGTGGCCTGCACCAGGGGGTCGTCGATAAGCCCAGTGATGCGCACCGTATTCCGACCATCGCGGTCCACCACGATGATCTCCTGCCCAACATGCAGGCCGTATTCTTCAGCACCATTGGCGTTGATCACCGCATCGCCGATCTCTTTCGGTGCGTGACCTTCGACCACCTCGACCGTTCGGCCAACCGTGTCCTGCGGCTCGTAAAACACCCCCAGCCGCGAGGACCCGAGACGCGTCTGCACCGCCACCTCATTGTCAGTCGCGATAACAACCGACTCATCAGCCATCAGGTTCACACGATCAACGTCCCCATTCGCCCGAATGCCGTCGACTGTCTCCTTGTCTAAGGCACTTTCGCCCTCGGCTGGGCGCACCACCGCATCGACGTCGTCAAGCACAGTGTCTACGGCAGAGTCGAACGTCGACGACAGCATGTTGGTGAACATCAGCGCACCAGACAGGAACGACGTGCCAAGCACCACCGCCAACACCGTCAGCGCGAGCCGCAGTTTGTGCGCCGCAAGGTTACGCAGCGACACCTTATTCATCGTGGAGTTCACTGGCCCCTAGTCCTCCATCGTCGCCATGACACCCAAAATGGCATCCATATCCGGGTTGCGCAGTTCATTAACGATGTTCCCGTCCCGCAAAAACACCACACGATCCGCATACGACGCCGCCCTCGCGTCATGCGTCACAATCACCACCGTCTGGTCATACTGATCCACCGCCGTCCGCAAAATGCTCAGCACCTCACGCGACGAGTTAGAGTCCAGGTTGCCCGTCGGCTCGTCACCAAAAATGATCTCCGGCCGCGACACGAACGCACGGGCACACGCCACACGCTGCTGCTGACCACCCGACAACTCCGCAGGCCTATGGCTCAGTCGCTTCGATAAACCAAGGCGTTCGGTGATCTCATCAAACCACGCCCTATCCACAGTCCGGCCGGCAATGTTCGTTGGCAGTTGAATGTTCTCCGACGCCGTCAGCGTGGGCACCAAGTTGAACGACTGAAAGATGAACCCCAATCGGTCCCGCCGCAGAGCCGTCAGTTCCTTATCGTTTAACTGCGACAACTCCGTCCCGCCGACAAACACCTCGCCCGACGTCGCCGAATCTAGCCCAGCCATCACGTGCATCAGCGTCGACTTGCCCGATCCCGACGGGCCCATGATCGCGGTGAACTCACCCTGCCGAAACTCAACGTTCACCCCATCAAGAGCCACTACTTCCGTATCGCCCTGCCCGTAAGACTTTCTCAAGTTGACTGCTCGTGCTGCTGCAACGCTCACGTGATCCTCCCTGCGGCAATTCATTCCTTTGCCGACTATACGGCCCAGGCCCCACATCGCTGATTTCGTGCAATTTCTCTACGACGACCACCACACCAGCAAGCAACTTCACCGTTTGTGACTCCTCAACCGCTGCGGCTAGGTCTCTAAACGAACCGGGAGAGTAAAACCGCACATCACACCTTTCGCCGACCTGGGCGGAGTGTAAGAACCTGCAGCCGATCAGGCGTCATTTTGCATTGATGGCGGTTCGCCAACTGCGAGGCTGGGGTCTACGGCAGGTTCGAGTCTTGACTCTACATTGCGGACTAGTGGGTGAACCCCAACGAATCTGCTGTCGTCAACCAAGTTGCGGACTTTCTCACTCCGCATTGCGGACTAATGGGTAAGCACCAACTATGCAGCGGCATAGTGAAGCCCGTTCGGTTACTGACTCCGCATTGCGGACTAGTGGGTACAGACCAACGATTCCGTTGCCGATGACCTAGTAGCAGCCATTGTTGCTCTGCATTGCGGACAAGTTGGTCGACACCAACCAATGGGCGGTCGGTAATTTGGTGGCGCGCTTCTCCGCTCCACATTGTGTTGGGACCATGGATTTAGTAACACTGTGGTGAGTATCCAGTAACGCTCGGGTGAGTATCGGGTAACACCCGGGCGTTGACTATGAGCCGCTACTGCGTATTGGCTTCGAGGCGCATGTTCGGTCCTTCCAGTGTGATGATCTCAGCGCCAACGACAAGCCGATTCAGTATCGACTCGGCGATGACAGCATCCGGGGGTGGACTTTGAAGTGCCCCGCCGACTGAGGATCGGGCGGACCACCTTGTATAAATACCTCGCGGGAAACTCTGGATAAACGCCCTCTCCTAGCGACCGCTCCTACTCTCGCGCTTCGCTGAGGCCATCCGCAATACTGCGCCACAGAGAACTAATGATGACTGCGGTAATTAAGTAACCGCTGACCGCATAATTGAAAAGGCCGCTACACATCTCATCGCTACGTATGTCGTAAATCAGAAAAACGGGTGCTAGTAAAACCATTACGACTAAGAAACGGTATGGAGAAAGCACCTTCCGCTTAGCTGAAAGGTGGACTAGGTACCCGATTGCCATGATGCATAAGGAGATGAATAGCGCGACCACTGCACCAAAAACCACATAGATCATGTTTCTCTCTAAGTTCCTTTAGGGGTGTCCACGACATTCGTTTCGTTCGATCTTATTCCGGAACCTCGGTTCCCTGTGTTGCCTGAATGGGATCCGGGTAACTATCGGTCGTGGCGTCACTTGGCGTGGGGGTCTCTTCTTCTCGGATTGTCGGAAGTGAAGTGGGTATGCTGCCACCCTTCAGTGCCGCTTCAATTTCCTCCGACGATGTTCCTGCCTGTCAGCGCTCTTTGAAAAGTAGCCCAAAACGCTCCTCGAAAAGTAGCCCATCCGAAAAAGATTGGATGGGTGATTTCTTTGGAACAATGGGCACAGATCCGGTACCTGCGTGGGCAGGGGTTATCGATACGTAAGATCGCCAACGAGGTTGGCTGCGCGAAGAAGACTGTCGAGCGAGCACTCGCTTCGGATTCACCTCCGCAATATCCGCCGCGTCGGGCAAAGACCACGAGTTTCGATGCCTTTGAACCACAAGTACGCGCGCTACTGGCTGAAACTCCGGTTGCGTCCCTTAGTGTGGTGTAACGCTTGCTGATGGTGGGCCCCAGAAAATAGGGGGCGGCCACCGTCAGCAGGTTCCACTGACTGTGTGGGACGGCGATGACCACTGCCAAGGAGAGCAGCGCGTAGAGGATAAACGGCATCTGAGCGATCAGGGCAGCAACTTCCCTGGTCATGTCCTCGGTCGAGCGGACTTGGACGACAATATCCAGGCGGACCGCATCTTCGAGGTTCACCCGCAGCTGCGCTTAGTCAACTGTGCCGTCGTTGTTCACCCCGATCATGAAGACACGGCCCTAACCCCGAAAGCCTGTGCCGCAGCCGCCTCGTCCGACACTACGAACGACTGCAGGATGTTGGAACTCTGCAATAGCCCGCCGAGGGTGGCCTCAACTGCCTCGCCCGAGGGCCCTGCCACAGCCACTGTGTCGTCGACATCCCATCCCCGTTAACGCGGGATTGCCGCCGTCGCGATCACGGTAAAGCCGTCAAAGCTGGAGCTGTCCTCCACGACGTCCAGGGTGAGGAGGTCCGCTGGATCATGGTCTGATACTGGGCCGGGCGCCATATCGTGCGCTACCCACAACAACCGCCCGGGGGCATGCCGTGTTACCGCGTCGACCGGGTGAGGTCTGCGAACAAACGAACGCACCCGCCTCCACCGGTGGTGGAAGCGGGTGCCTCATGTGTGAAGTTGTTGGGTCGGCGGTAACCTACTC
>NZ_KV827988.1:0-820 GCF_001836265.1 Corynebacterium sp. HMSC036E10 | reverse complement strand
GTTTCCGGCTTGGTTTCCGGCTTGGTTTCCGGCTCGGTCTCGGGCTTGGTTTCAGCTGCCTGCTCCGCCTTCACAGCGTCTTTCGCAGCCTGCTCGGTTTCCTCCGCCTTGGCGATAGCCTTGTCTGCCGCAGTCTTAGCGGCCTCGGCCGCCGCCACAGCCGCATCAGATGTCGTTGCTGCCTGAGCCTTGCCAGCCTCGGCACTCGCGTTGGCTGCTTCCTGCTCTGCCGCTTCGAGGTTCTTCTTCAGCTCAGCCTTCTTCGCCTTATCCTTAACCTTGTTGATCTCCTCCTCAGCCTTGGTCACCGCAGCCGCCGCGCGCTCCGCATGGCCCTTCGCTGACTCCTGCGCTGCCGCCAACGCAGCAGCCTCGGCTGCCGCGGAATCACGCTCTTCCTTAACTACCGCAGATGCAGCGGCCTTGAGCTCTTCGGCGCCTTCGACCACCGAATCTGCCGCGGACTTGGCCGCTGCCGCTTCAGTTTTCGCCTGCTCACCAGTTCGAGCTTCCTTTGCGGCCTTCGCAGCATCTCGTGCAGCTTCAACCTTCTTTGCAAGAGCATCTGCCTTTGCCTGCAGCTCGGCCTTCTTCTCAGAGTCCTTGACCTTGGCAATTTCCTCCTTGGCGGCCTCCAGCGCCGCCTCCGCCCGAGCTACGTCGGCCTCAGACTTCCCGACAGCGTTCTCACGCTCAGTAATGGATTCCTGGGATTCGAAATCAACCTTGAGGTCAAGGAGTGCGTCCTCGTACTCGATCGGCTCGTAGAAGCCGATCAAGACCTTCTTGGCGCCCTCCTCGGTGAGCGTTGTTTTCACGC
>NZ_KV827987.1:0-222 GCF_001836265.1 Corynebacterium sp. HMSC036E10 | reverse complement strand
CCCACGCAGCGTGTGCTCAATATCAGCAATATTGCGTGCCGAATGCGTCAAGTGCAGCGTGGCCATCCCTTCGCGAGCACGAGAAAACCGTACTTGTTTTTCAGGCGCGGGTTTCTTCGCATCAATAACCTGATCGGCATAGCGCGAGAGCGCATCGAAGCGGCCCTGAAACTTCAGCAGGGTAAAACGCAACCGCCAACGCTTCGCCGCATCTTCAACCAC
>NZ_KV827986.1:64374-102353 GCF_001836265.1 Corynebacterium sp. HMSC036E10 | reverse complement strand
CAGAGCCTCACACACAAACTTCCTGACACCCTCGACGCTGACCGTGGCGAGGGATGTACGTAACTCCCGAATATTGATGTCCAGTGCCCGCCAGAGTTCCGATATACTCGCCGGTATCCTCAAGCCACACAGGAGAGCCAGAATCACCAGGCTGAGAAAATTCCGTAGGTGACTTAAGTACAACATGGGCCCGATTCGGTCCATAATCATTAATTTGGACAATGTCAGCACACCGCACTTCTGGTGTTTTTGCACCATAACTACATACCCGCTTGCCTGGGGTAATGTCTTCTTTATTTGCGAGTTTCGTGGAATACGGGTTTGAGCCAACTACACCTTCAGCGTTTGAATAATCGATGACTGCGTAATCATTTTCCGTGTTGCTGCCTCCAATGAAACCCCAGTCACCTACGAGAATCGGTTTTCCGAGATATGTGGTTCGGTCGTTGAGGTAGGCTTCGGCTTCTTTGTCGCGCATGCAGTGGGCTGCGGTGTAGAAGATTTTACGTTCAGTATCGACGTATCCGACGGTGCAGTAGGACCATTTTCCGTCGGAGCGTTTGATGGTGAAGCGTTCGCCTTGTACGAGGTTTGGGGTTTGCGCTTCCGCAATCGGGGTTGCGGTTGCCGCTCCTAGTGCTACTGCGATTGCTGTTACAAGTCCTGCGGTTTTTGTGGTGGTGTTCATAGGCAACGCTCCTTGCGATTTCTATGTCAAATATATGGAATTTTACTGAAAAAGCATATTGGCATCCGGCGTTACTGCAGCTCGCAAGGAACAGGTCTCAGGAAGGCAGCATCATCCCAAAGCACAGGGCGAAAAGTTTAAGGCGGTCACGGCGGGACTGCCGGGGGTGGCGTCGCACACACCGTGACCTAACCCCAAGCCTCATCGGGGGGTGAGAGGTCCTTGGGGCTAGAAGCATTATCGGCTAAGCGGTCGCTCGCTGCAACTGGTTTTCAATTCCTGACGGCAGGGAAATGATAAGGCGACACGCGAAGCGAAGAGACCTCAGGATTTATGGCGGGAAATGGTGCCGAAGAGGCATTCTTTTCGCTCAGATACACGGTTAGCTCTCCCAAGCGTTGGGCGAATGGGAGGATTTTCACGGGGTAGTATTGTGACGTCTGCGCTGAGTAGCGCAACTGGCCGACGTCGTTTCTCCAGAATTTCAGGATCAAGGCTTCGCTATAGACCCTCTCTTCCGTTTCTATGTGATAGGCGATACGTATTTCATCTGCGTAAGTGTCCAAAAGTTTGCGCAGGGTCTCGGGGTCAACTCCTCCTTGGCGAAGTGTGCGGACGGCGAGCAGATTTACGTACTCGGCGAGATCTTCACCCCAGGTCTTACTAACCACCTCTCCCTTTGACGAGAAAATGGCTTCAGATCGCACGGGACCGAATTGCATGGGTTCTGATTTCTTGGGTTTACTCCAGACCACCACGGCCTTAATGACGCCATAGCCGTTTGGTAGGTGGGCAGGGGAAACTGGTCTGTATCTGCTCATAGGAACTCCGGCTCAAAATTCCGAGGCGTACCACCGTTAAGCCATCGCAGATATTGCAGAGCTTGTGAACGCGGATAGCCCCACTGGTAGCCTCCAAAAAGCCCACCGTGATCCCGGTAGCCACGTATTCGAGGGGCTGGAACAAAGCTTCCGTCTGGGTGGAAGAATCCAACGTCCAAAACAGAACCGTCTTTGTTGCTTTTTGTTGTCACATAGCCGCGTGTGAAGCGGCCCGGCGAGGGGGATTTGCGTGAAGCCATTTCATAACCTTCTTATATTAGAGATATTCAGTAATTATATCTCCCCTATTTGTGTAGATCGGCGAAAATTTTGAAGGCTTTTCCGATTGGAGGTAGTGGCGCAGAGGAAGTTATCGACACGCGCGAGAAGGCCAGTTGACGCTTGCAGTTTCGACAGCTGCCCCGAGTCTAGTGCCGTACAAATGACGTACAGAGCCGATTTCCAGCGGCACGGTTACAGCAGAACGGTGCTGTAACCTGCGCATATATCGGGCGCATAGGGCGGTTGGTGTGTGAGTTCGAGTCTCACCTGGGGCACCATCTCGGGAGAGGGTTTTCGGAAAGTTTTCCGGAACCCCCTCCCCTTTCGTTTTCAGCAAGAAGTGACACGGCTTGCTGGTAAACATCGCTTTCCTAAACCTCAAAACCCGGAAATTCACCACCAGGCCGAGTCGGAAGCAAGCAACGACACGTTGACAGCAGCACAGGAGATCGCGGTCGCCAATGGTGGTCCGGCCCCGCCCCGCATGAGGCGAACCAAGAGCGCTATAGAGAATTAGCGGAGGTAATCGAGTACCAGCTCACTGAGACGAAAACGGCATAAGCGAAAGGAAGAACGAGCGGAACGAAGGCACCTATAGCAATACAGACCGCAAGCAAGCCGACGGACTTAAGTCCACCTTTGAGCTCTGTAGATGACGCAACGAGAAGCACTGTCGGTATGGCAACGACGAAAAGAAGAGCGATGAGCAGAAGAGCAGGCGCCCCGTGTAAATACCCCGCAAGAAGAGTCCCGATGCCCGCGCAAATCCACAAGAGCTTTTGCAGGCTCACAATTCGTACCTCCGGCTATTTGTTAGGCGTATTTGCACGAGTCTAGTTAACCCTTCTTTTCCTTCCTGCGGGCTTCTCTGCGTTCGCGGCGTCGGGCGCGTTTGGCTTTGCGGATATCGACGACCCAACGAGGGACGAACGGCCACGGAAGCGGAATTCCGAACGCGCCCGTAAAACCAATGGCTGCGATGACGAAAGCTACCATGCATGGAACCATCAGTACTGTTTCGGCAGGCTCCGGAAGTCCGATATCTGCGATTAACCCTGTGAGACCAACAGCGCCCATGAGTAGCGTGCCGTAGGGATAAATGAAGAGCGGACCATCGCTTACTCCGCCTTCTGAATCAGCCGAGTCGTACCACCGTTCCGATCTGGGAGTCTTTCGCACGCTCCGAATGTAGTAGGTCCAGTAAAGAACCATGACCACCACAGACCCCATGCAGACGAGCAACGCCGTAGTATCTCCGCCCATAGAGCATGACCTCCTGTGGATGCGTGTTGCGGTCTGCAAAAAACGCTACCAATTTCCGGCTAATCAAGCTCGGCAGCAAATTGAGATCTGCCCATTCGGCCCGGTAACCGTACAAGTGCAACGGCTACTTCTCGGTGAGCTCAAAATCCACTAGCTCGCCTTCGTGCCCGTTAATCACCAGACTTACGGCCTGCGTGCCTGGGTAGTAGGTACGCGTACTGATAACCCGAAACGCGTGCGTCTTGGCCACCACACGTGTTTCACCCGGCGCCAGCGCGAACTTCCCGAGGCGGAACACGCTCGGCTGTCGGGTGCCGTTCTTTTTCAGGAAGTGCACACGGTAGTTTGCTAGCGCATTCGCGACGGTGTTCCCTGTGTTGGTGAGTGTTGCGGACAAGGTCGCCTTCTCCCCTATGGCCACGGCGTGAGGGAATTCAGGGCGGGTAACGGTGATTGCTGTAGGCGTCGAAAACCCGGCAAGCTCCAAAGCCTCACTGTTACCGCGCTTGATCAGACCACGCAATCCCCGTTCCACCACCCAAGCCGCGTGTGGAGCCCCGCTGGCCGACCAACGCGAGGCGGTGGCAAGCGCCAACTCAGGGTGCGTGCGGCCGATGTCGTTGAGGTTGTTGGCAACGGATTCTCTCACGAACAGCGACGCATCGTCGTAAAGCCGATCCAAGACCGGAATGATCGGCGAGGGGTTCTCCACAAACGGCGTGTACACCTTCGCCCACGGCAGACGCGGGCGGATGCCCTCTGAGGCGAGGCGGCGCACGTTGTGGCTGTCTGATCCAGCCCACTGATGCACCCGCGGCATGGTTAGCGCTGGGTAGCGATCCAAGAAAGGACGCACCGCAAACTCACCGGTGAACACCCTCGTCAGTGCCTCAATCGCGTCTAAAGAAACCTCCGGATCATCCACCCCGTACAGTTCAATGAAGCGGCTCACCGGCCACAGGTGGAAGGCATGGTTGAAGTATCCCTCCCCTTCCGCAAGTTCGGGGCCAAGCTTTTCGACGACCCCGCCAACCATCTCGACGTAATCCCCCTCAAGTCGTTCCTGAAGCCCCTGTGCGAACACGGTCACACGGTCCAGGATTTCTAGACCTTCGACGCGTGGCGCGACCCACGCGGCGTATTCCTCGCCATCAATACCAAGCTGTGCGCCGAGCTTTTGCGCCGTGTCTGCGTTGAAGTAGTCCTTCATTTTGGTGGCCATAGCTGTGCATTATGCCCGGCCACGGTTACTCAGCAGGTGGCTAGAGCTATTTCTTCCTTTTGATTCGGTTGCTTTTCGTTTTCCAGGCTTGTCTGCGTTCGCGCCTTCGAGCGCGTTTGGCTTTACGGATATCGACGACCCAACGCGGCACGAACGGCCACGGAAGCGGAATACCAAACGCGCCCGTGAAACCAATGATTCCGATGCCCCAGGCGGCCATGCATGGAATCATCAACACCGTTTCGACAGACTCAGGAAAGCCCACACTTCCGATCAGCCCCATGGCCCCGGCGGCACCAAGAATTAGTGTGCCGTAGGGATAGATAAAGAGCACGCCATCGCTTTCTGCACCGTTTGCGTCTGCCGAGTCGTACCATTCCTCTGATTCGGGTACTCTTCGCACGCCCTGGATATAGAAAGTCCAGCAAGCGATCATCAACAGGACTGCACCGATGCAGACGAGAAGCTCAATAGTTTCCTCACTCATAGGGCATGTCCTCCAAAGGTTGAGTGTGAGGTATGCCATAAAACGCTACCACCATCCGATGAATCGGCTCGGGAGCAATTGGGAGGTTCGCGGCTAGTTGATCAGGCCGCAGTTGCGCCAAATCTTGAGCATCTTGGGCCGGTTTTTGTAACGGATGGCTAGCTCTTCCATCTTTTCCAGCACTGCCTTACGCGCGACTGGATCGGCCGGGAAGCAGTCGATGATTTGCGTCGCCGATGCGGCAGCCTGCTTGTACGCCCTGTCGCCACTTGCCCGAGCAATGTGCTCAGGTTCCCTGAGCATGATTTCAAATGCACGTTCCGGGTCGTGACTGGATAGCACTGAACGGGCGAATTCAAATGCAGAGTGAACGTCGACCTCGTCGCTATCTACCACCGACAGGCCCAATTCCGGATCGTTGAATCTCATTGCCGCTTGCAGGAGCATCACGTCTCTGCCCGGGATGCCCTCTGGGATGAGGTCGATCACGTCTTCGGTCACCCCCGGTCCATGGATCACGCGGTCAAATGTCACTGTTCCCGGGCTTTCTTTGAACTTCTCAATGCGGTAGTCCAACAACGCTTTGTCTCCCAGGTAGGCGCGCAATCGGTTTTCAAAGAAATCGATTTCGTTCCAGTGGATCGGTGTATCCCACTTCGAAAGGACTGCTTTGACCTCATCTTTCCTGCCGCGTGACTCATAGAACTCGATGAGGTCCTTCACGGAGTTACCGTCGAGCAGCATTGATTCGATCTGGTCGTCGTCGCCACGCAAGAATGCAACATCGAGGAAGAGATCCTTGGCTCCGTACTTCGGTGGATTCGCCTCAAAGGCTGCGGCGATTGATTCGACCGCATCAGCGCCGAGAAGTCCCGCGTAGGCCCTCAGATCAGGCTCAACAAACGGCGCTTCCAGTGTCTCCTTCACCAACCACTTGGCAAGTTTTTGTTGGTCCTCAACGCCGTCAGTGCATGCTCGCGCGTGCAGGTCGAAGCATCGATGCAGCTCGTCGCCGAGCATCCCGGAAGAATCATCCGCACGTCCCAAAACCGCATTCAACCTCGTGATCGCGCGCTCAATTTGGGGGCGTACTGCGACGCCACGGTGCTCATCAACGTACGCCTCCACCACGTCAAGGGCATCGCTCCAGTGCCGTGCGAGTTCCATACTTTGCCAATAATCCCGAAATCCACTGCTCTTCCGCGATGCAGCGGTGATCGCCGATTTCACGTGTTCACGGACTTGTTTGTCATCGCCCGAACTCTTCAAGGCGTTAAACTCCAGCATCTCTTCGACCTCTGGAATCTGCCGCAGATGGTGAATGAGTCGCCGCAGTTCATCTGGGCTGGCAGAATCCACGTAGGTGTCCACCGCGTCTGGAGCCGACTCGTTGGAGGTAGCAGAGGAATCGGTAACCGCGGAATCGTCGAACGAGAGCTCGTTCGGGATGAGCAGCGCAAGTGCGACTGCCACCGCGTGTTTACACCATTGCGTGCCCACCGGGCAGTCGCACGTAGTGCCAACCCGATCCCCTTGCACAAACAATGTCGTTCGGTATGTCCACGTCCCTTGGACTGCGGCCTGAACTTCAGATTCAGTATCGCTAAGGATGGTGACATCTGCGGAGGAGATTTTTTTCCCTCGGTTAAATGCTCCTGAACCTGCGGCGTCTTCGATGGTTTCTTCTGTCAGCCAGCCCAAAATGGTGGTAGTCATTTCGCCAGTCTAACGCCGGTAGAGAAGAGCAACATGGGCATTAGGCGATGGCTTGGTTAGACTACGGCGCATGCGCCAGACCTATATCGCCGGCTTTGTCGCCGGAGCACTCATGTTGACCACGCTGACGGTTCCCGCACATGCACAGGAAGGGGCAGCGCAAGAGGACGCTCCAGTCTCCCCGAGCAACGCGCTGAAGGACACCATCGATTCGTTTGCTGCGCTGTCTGACGCGACCAGCTCGGCAAAGAAGGACGCTGAGAGCAACAAGGACAGCACAGACGGCAAGGACTCCAAGGACAAGCCGAAGGGGCTCATCGAGGCTCTTGAGCCGAACCCGGAGAAGGATCCGATGTACATCGATCCGGAGAAAAACCCGCTGAAGAAGGTGTCTAGCTCCGAGATGTTTACCGAGTGGACCGACGACATGGAAGAAGGCGAAGGCAAGGAGGTCGTCCAAGCTTGGGCAAGGGGCTCTTCCATCCCGGATACTGCTAACCCGGTTGAGCTGTGGAAGATGGAAGCCCAGGGCTCCGCAAAGATGGGCAAAGGGCTTTTCACCGGCGATTTCGCCCTGAGCTCAGAAGGATCCAGCCAGCGTACTTCCGTGTGGATCCCGGTCGTCCTCGGCATGATGGTCATTGGCCAGATCATTGAGCTGGCTATGCGTGGTATTCGTATGGCAACACAGTAGTTTCTACTGCTCGGGCGGTGCGTTTTATCATCCCGCATTCGGCGCGTAATATACGGGACTACGCAAGTATTCATCGTATGCGGGAGACCAATGCATTACCCACCCCACGCAAAGCGGCGTCTTTTCGCCGCTGTGCTCGCCGCGGCCCTGCCGCTCGCGGGCTGCGTTACTAACACAGAGGGCGGCAACCCGGACGGCTGGGAGCCGATCGTTCCGGACGCCGTACCTGAGATTGCGGCGATGGTGCCGCCAGAAATTGCCGCAGACGGCGTGCTCAACGTCGGCGCGAACCCACCGTTCGCCCCGTTCGAGTTCAAAGACTCCACCGGGCAGGTCATCGGTGTGGAGATGGACATTGCCCGTGCACTCGCTGGTGTCATGGGGATGGACTTCGATGTTGCAGACATGGACTTCTCGATGATCCTGCCCGCTGTCTCCAGTGGCAGCCTCGACGCCGGTGCTTCAGGTTTTACCGATAACGAGGAACGCCGCCAGACCTTCGACTTCATCAATTTCCTCTACGCGGGTATTCAGTGGGCTGCCGCTCCTGGCGCCGACGTGGATCCGAATGATGCGTGCGGTTTGACGGTCTCGGTGCAGCGTACGACGGTTTCGGAGACCGACGACGTTCGTCCGAAGTCAGAAGCCTGCGAAGCAGCGGGCAAGGACCCGATTACTGTGCTTGCCTTCGACACAGCAGACAACGCAGCGCTTGCAACGCTTGTCGGGCGCGCCGATGCTTACAGCGCCGACTCCCCTGTTACCGCGTGGGCTGTGGAGCGCTCCGACGGCAAGATGGAAATGATCGGCGACATGTTTGACGCCGCGCCGTACGGCATTGCTGTGCCGAAGGGTTCTGCGCTTGCGCCGGCGATGGCTGCCGCGATGCAGCACCTCATCGATACCGGCGATTACCAGCGCATCCTTGCGCAATGGAATATCTCGACAGGTCTGCTCGACCAGGCTTTGATTAACGAACAACCAGTGGGAGAACACTAAGCATGAGCACCCCCTATTCCCAGTACGTCGCCTCTCAGGGCGAACGCAAGCGTCCTGAGCGTATCGAGGCGAAACCGCTGCGCCACCCTGGACGGTGGACGCTCGCAGTGATTCTTGTACTGCTTGTGGTCTGGTTTGTCATCGGCGCGGCCCGAAACGAGGCTTACGGCTGGGACATCTACTTCCAGTACCTGCTGGATACCCGCATCGCTATGGCGGCCCTGCACACCATTGCAATCACGGTGTTGGCGATGCTGCTCGGCGTTGTCGGCGGTGTGCTGTTGGCCGTCATGCGCATGAGCCCGAACCCGGTGTTCAAGACGGTGGCGTGGGTGTTCCTGTGGATCTTCCGTGGTACCCCGGTCTACGTCCAGTTGATGTTCTGGGGCTTGATTGGCGCGATCTACGACTCGATCAACGTCGGCTTCGCCCAGATTCCGCTTGAGCCGTTTACCTCTTCTGCGTTTACCCTGGCCGTTGTTGGCCTTGGTTTGAATGAGGCCGCCTACATGGCAGAGATTGTCCGCTCTGGTGTCTCCGCTGTGCCGGAAGGCCAGGTTGAGGCCTCCAAGGCGTTGGGTATGAGCTGGGGGCAGACGATGACCCGTACGGTGTTACCGCAAGCGATGCGCATCATCATTCCGCCGACCGGCAACGAATTCATCTCCTTGCTCAAGACATCTTCGCTCGTCGTTGCTGTGCCGTACTCGCTTGAGCTTTACGGCCGCTCGATGGATATCGCCGCCGCCCTGTTCCAGCCAGTACCGCTCCTTCTGGTGGCTGCGACCTGGTACCTGGTGATCACGTCGTTGCTCATGGTCGCCCAGCACTACCTGGAGCGCTACTTCGACCGCGGCGCCACCCGCCAGCTCACTGCTCGCCAGCTCGCCAGCCTGGCTGACGCCGAGGGCACCATTCCGAACAACGTTGAAATTGTCGAAGAACCGCAGAAGAAGGGACACCGCTAATGACCGTCAAGGAAACTCCTATGATCCAGGCGGTAGATGTCTGGAAGTCCTTCGGCAGCCTCGACGTGCTCAAGGGCATCGACCTTGAGGTCGCCCCCGGCGAGGTGACGTGCCTGATCGGCCCGTCCGGCTCTGGTAAGTCCACGCTGCTGCGTTGTGTGAACCACTTGGAAAAGGTCAACGCGGGTCGTCTGTACGTCGACGGCGAGTTGATCGGCTACAAGGAGCGCGACGGCGCACTCTACGAGATGAGTGAGAAGGACGCCGCCAAGCAGCGTCGCGATATTGGCATGGTGTTCCAAAACTTCAACCTGTTTGGCCACCGCACGGTGCTGGACAACATCATCGAAGCCCCGGTGCACGTCAAGGGCCAGCCGGTTGCAGAGGCCACTGCGCGCGCGAAGGAGCTGCTTGCGATGGTCGGTCTTGAGTCGAAGGCTGACGCGTACCCGATCCAGCTCTCCGGTGGTCAGCAGCAGCGTGTGGCAATTGCCCGTGCGGTTGCAATGGATCCGAAGCTGATGCTTTTCGACGAGCCCACCTCCGCCCTCGACCCCGAACTCGTTGGCGAAGTGCTGCGTGTGATGCGCAAGCTCGCCGATGATGGCATGACCATGCTGGTGGTCACTCACGAACTGTCGTTTGCCCGCGAGGTCGCAGACAAGGTCGCGTTCATGGATGGTGGCCAGATCATCGAGTACGGCACACCGGAACAGGTGCTGGATAACCCGCAACACGAGCGTACGAAGTCGTTCGTCTCCACGCTGTTCTAGCCGGACACTCCCTTACACGAAACGGCCGCCCACATCCGGGCGGCCGTTTTTCATCCATACAACAAGCCTGCGAGGCCGCGGACTAGCGTGGTGGCGCCTCCGAAGAACGCAAGCCCGAGCGCGATGCGGTAGGCCTTCGCGGACGGTACGTGCGGGGCCAGCCGCTTTCCCGCGGTGATTCCGAGAAGCATGCTGCCAAAAGAGGCGACCCACAGCCAGGGGTTGATCGAGGAAATATCCGCCGCACCAGAGAGTTCCTTTGCCCCGAACGACAGTGCGCCGGCGACGAAGAACAACGGCTGCAAGGTGGCGGCATAGATGCGCTGTGGCCAACGTGCCGCGTGAGCGTAAACGGTAAACGCTGGCCCGGCAACACCCGCCAAGGTGTTCATGAACCCGCCGACGGCGCCAGCGGCAGCTGCAGGAACCACACCTTCGATCTGGGGCACGTAGCGCTTGCCCAACGTCACCACTGACAGGGCGATGAGTAACAGGGCACCGACGATGATGAGCAGGGCGCTCGTCGATACGTGAGAGACCACCCACACCCCGGGAAGCACGCCGATGATGAGCGCGCCTGCGATCGGCCAGAACTTAGACCAATCGATGTCGCGGCGCATCCCCCAGGTGTTAAACACCGCATTGACCATGGCGATAACGTTGATCATGAGCACGCCAACCACAGGTCCCAACAGCAACGAGAGCACAGGCCCGGTGATCAGACCCAGTCCCATGCCGGAAATGCGCTGCAGCCCAGCGCCCATCACAACTGCGAGCGCGACGGCGATCAACACGATCAATTGCTGAATTTCTCCCGAATCGCGTCGTGGACGCTCTCCGGCACGAGTCCGGAAATGTCACCGCCGTACTTCGCAACCTCTTTGGTTAGCGAGGACGAGATGTAGCCGTACTTCTCATCCGTCAGCAGGAAGTAGGTATCCACGCCGGTCAGGCGTCGGTTCATCTGTGCCATCGGCAGTTCGTACTCGTAATCGAGCGAGGAGCGCAAGCCCTTAATCAGCGCGCTGATGTCGTGCTGGGTGGTGTAATCGACCAATAGACCCGCCCAGCTATCCACGCGGACGCCCTCAAGGTGTGAGGTGGCTTCGCGGATGAGGTCGACGCGCTCGTCGATAGTAAACAGCCCCGACGTCTTCGTTGGGTTGCCAGTGACCAGCACGATCACTTCGTCGAAATGACGAAGGGCACGGGTGACAATGTCGAGGTGCCCGTTCGTGATCGGGTCGAACGAGCCAGGGCAGACTGCGATGGTCAATTTAGTTGTCCTCTGCTTCCGGGTCGGCGTAGACCGCCATATCCATACGTGCAATACCGTAGATGCGACGCTTGAGCTTCTGGCCGGTCGGGGTGAACTCCGCAGGCCATGCAGTCTCCGGGCTTTCGCGGTGGCGTTCAACGACAACCACTGCCCCATCCGCCAGCGCAGGTTTGAGGGCCTCGACCATCTCTGCGACCGCCTCGTCGGCTAGTTCGTATGGAGGGTCTGCCAGCACCATGTCGAAGTGTTTCTTCGGCGCCGATGCAACGTAGGTCGACGCCTTCATCTGGTGGATGTGCACGTTGGGGTGCTTGACCACGCCTGCGTTGTATTCGATGATTTTCGCTGCCTCAGGGTCGCTCTCCACCAGCACGACCTCTGCCGCACCACGCGACGCGGCCTCGAGCCCGAGCGCACCCGAGCCTGCAAACAGGTCGAGCACATGCTTATCGACGAACCCGAAACGCACCTGCAACGACGAAAACAGCCCCTCGCGGGCCCGGTCGGATGTAGGTCGCGTTCCTGCCGGCGGCACTTTGATCTTCCGGCCGCGGGCTTCTCCCGAAATGATGCGGTTCATTCCCATAACTTTAACCAGCTAACTCTTGTCCAAATATTCGAAGTCTTCTGCCACAAACCCGGCGGTGGCTGCCCTGGCGAACTCGGGTTGGTTTGCTACCAAGGTGGCGGCGTCGTCGTAGGCACGTTTAACGATGTCGTAGTCCTCAACCAAGTTAATCAACCGCAGCGTGCGTTTGATGCCGGACTGGCCTGTGCCGAGCACGTCACCTTCGCCGCGGTTAAGCAGGTCAAGCTCCGCGAGCGCGAACCCGTCCGCTGTCGCCGCTACCTGGGATACGCGGGTGAAGCCGGGGCTGCCTTCCTCCGCGAGCGTGTGGAACAGACACAGCGACTGGTTGCCGCCACGCCCAACTCGGCCGCGCAGCTGGTGCAACTGGGAGACACCGAAATGCTCCGACTCGCGCACGACCATCACCGTGGCATTCGGCACATCCACGCCGACCTCGATCACCGTCGTGGACACCAGCACGTCGATGCCGCCTTTGGCGAAGTCCGCCATGACGTTGTCTTTCTCGTCGCCTTTGAGGCGTCCGTGCAGGATGCCGACGGTCAGGTCCGCAAACTCCGTTGCGGCGAGATGCTCGGCAACCTCAAGTACGCCGCCTTCGCCGTCGATACGCGGACACACAATGTAGGCCTGGTGCCCGGCTGCAACTTCTTCGCGGATCTTCTCCCAAGCGCGCTCCACCCAGCGCGGTTTGAATTCCGGGACCACCGCAGACTGGATCGGTTTGCGCCCACCGGGAAGTTCGCGCAGCGTGGATACTTCCAAGTCGCCGAACACCGTGATCGCAATGGTGCGTGGGATCGGCGTTGCCGTCATCACCAGCAAATGCGGTGTGGTCTCCCCCGCTTTGGCACGCAGGGCGTCGCGTTGCTCTACGCCGAAGCGGTGTTGTTCGTCGACAACGACAAGCCCCAGGTTGAAAAAGTCCACGCCCTCTTGGAGCAGGGCGTGCGTACCGACGACAATGTCGGCCTCCCCGGAAACAATCTTCAGCAGTGCCTCTTGGCGCTGCGCGACCGTCATCGATCCTGTCAGCGCAACCACTCGGGTGGGGAGACCCGCACGCATGAGAGTGAACGTTAGCGAACGCGCGTGTTGCAGCACGAGAACTTCCGTCGGAGCAAGCAATGCCGCCTGCGCGCCGTTATCGACGGCCTGGAGCATCGCCATCAGCGACACCACCGTCTTTCCGGAGCCAACCTCGCCTTGGAGCAGGCGACTCATCGGCACCGTCTTGGACATATCAGCCGTGATGTCCGTGATCACTTCCTTCTGGCCGCGGGTCAGCGGGAACGGCAGACCGTCCAGCAGCTTGTCCTCATCGCCCCCCTTCACATAGGGCATCTCGGGCGCCCTGTGAGCGGAGGTGTCGATGCGTCGCACACCCATCGCCAACGCCACAGACAGGGCCTCGTCATACTTCAGGCGCTCCTTTGCGCGCGCAGGTCCCTCTGCACCGGGCTCGTGGATCTGACGCACAGCAGCATTCAACGGCAGCAGGCCGATGGGGGTGAAGCCAAGCGGCTCGTCGATACGCGGCAGCGATTTCAACACCGCATGCACAGCCCCCATAATCGTCCACGTGCTGACCTGCTTCGACGCCGGATACAGGGGAAGCCACTGGCGGCCACGCAGCATTTCTTCCAGATCGCCGAAGTGAGACAGCTGACGCATGGAACCGGTCGCCTCAGTAGGACCGTCCATGAGCACGAAGTCAGGGTGCTGCAGCTGAGGCTGATTACGGTAGAAATCCAACTTGCCCGTCAGCATCGCGCGCCGACCCGGCTTCAGCACCCGTTGGGCATATTGGGAGCCGAAGAAGGTGGCTTGGAACTCCGTACGCCCATCGTGGATCATCACCTTGGTAATCGGCCGCTTGGGCGTCTTTTTGGTGTAAAACGTGTTGGCGTCGACGACCTCGCCGATCACGGTGATAGTATCGCCTGCTTCGACCCCGGTCAGGTCAGCACCGGTGCCGTAGTGCAGGTAGCGTCGCGGATAGTGCCGAAGCAGCTCGCCACACGTGGAAATGTTGAGGTGTTTCTCAATCGCCCGTGCCTGCTTCGCAGGAATAACCTCAGTCAGTGGCCGATTGTCCTCAAACCCCAGCATTTACTCCACCCCGATCTCCGCACATGCTTGCAATCCATCTGCAGGATAAACCATGACCTGGACGCCGAGCTCAGTGTTCAGCGTGCGAAGCTCCTCCTCCGACAGCTCAGCTGGGTCAAACAGCACCGTGACTTGCTCCCCGCCGTGTTCGAGCAGGCGTTTGCATGCCCGCTTCACAGCATCGAGCGGGTCTTCGGCGATAAGCAGCGTCTCCCCACGTGCGGTGACCACCACATCACCCTTGGCAACCGCGCCGCTGAGTGTCAGCGCGCCCTTCTTTGCGCGGTGAGCCACTGCCGTACGCATCTCGCCAGCCGCCTCAGACATGGAAAACGCGGCGGTAGCCAGCGGCTGGTTCGGATCGTGCACAGACAGCGCTGCAATACCGGAGACTAACCGGACTGTAGGAAGCAGTGTGATCGTCTGTTCCAGCGCTCGGGTTGCTTTCTCCACGGCAGCGAGATTCCGGTTACTGAGCAGCCCATTCGGCAGCACGATGATCTCGTTGCTGCCCGAACGCCGAATCACGGAGAGCATGTCCGAGATCACCTCGTCGCCCGGGGCAACAGTGACCACACCTGCTTCCTTATACAGCTCTGTCAGGGAGCCGGGAGGAGTCACGGCCACAATCAAGCGATCGGGGTTTCGCACCACTGGGGCACCCGGGAGCACTTCAAGGCGCAGGTTTTGGACCTTGCCGAGGCGATACGCCGTCTCAATCACAGCACCTGCATCGAGCGAGTGAATGTGCACAGTGGCTTCCGTATCAGATAGCCGAGCGATGACCAGGCTGTCGCCCAAGGGGCGCAGCTCGGTTTCCAACTCCGCAATATCGCCCTGAAACCCAAAGAGCACCTCAAGGGAGTGCTCCCGACCCGACGGCCCCGCATGCGCCATGTCAACGTGCACGTCGCGGTCTGCCCCTTCAGCAGGTGCCGGGGTGCTTTCTGCACTGGCTTCTGTGCTGCTTTCTGCGCTGCGTACGGCGCTCTCTTGGACATCACCATCGGGTGCCGTTGCGGGACTATCCTCTACCTCTTCCAACAGCGCCTCGAGCAGAATCACCACACCGGTACCGCCGGCATCAACCACTCCGGCCTCGCGCAGCACTGGCAGCTGCGACGGCGTGTTGGCCAAGGCCACCCTGGCCGCGGATGTCGCAGGTGCTACAACATCGAGCAAACTCAACGGACGCCCAATGTCCTCCACCGCTTGTTGGGCAGCCACAGACGCCGCTCGGAGCACCGTAATCACGGTGCCTTCCACTGGATCCGCAATGGCTTGGTCCACAAACTTCACGGCATGCGCCAATGCGTCCGCGACCATTTCCCCGTCCGAAGCATCGTCTTTGACAGACTGCGCGATTCCACGCATCACCTGGGACAACACCACACCTGAGTTGCCGCGTGCTCCACGTACAGCGCCGACGGCCAGGGCTTCGGCGACATCGACGGCGCTGGCGTCGTCGCCAAGCAAAGCTGCTTGCTCGCAGGCTGAACGCATCGTGTGCGCCATGTTGGAACCTGTATCGGAGTCCGGCACGGGAAAGACGTTGAGGCTGTTGATCTCCACTCGGCGCCGCTCCAGCTCGGCGGAGGCGCGTTGGGCCCACGCACGCAACCCTGCGGCGTCGATAAGCGGAGTGACAGACATGAAGCGAAAGCTTACAGGGAGCTGTTACAGACTCCAGTCGATGGGATTCGCACCCTGTGCTTGAAGCGCTTCATTTGCACGCGAGAACGGGCGCGAACCGAAGAAACCGCGCGATGCTGATAACGGCGACGGATGCGGCGACTCAATCCGGGGAGTATCCCCCAAAAATCTCGCAGCTGTCTGTGCGTCACGGCCCCACAAGATAGCTACGAGTGGCGCATCTCGGCGGACAAGCGCCTCAATTGCGGCCTGGGTAACCTCTTCCCAGCCTTTGCCACGGTGTGACGCGGGCTTTCTCGGACGCACGGTAAGCACCCTGTTGAGCAGCAAAATGCCTTGCGACGACCACGACGACAGGTCCCCATCCGCCCGGGGCGGGATACCCAGATCAGCCTGCAGCTCTTTGTAGATATTCACCAGCGACCTTGGCGCCGCCACCCCAGGCTGGGTGGAAAACGCGAGCCCCATCGGGTGTCCTGGGGTCGGATACGGGTCTTGGCCCAGGATGAGGACCCGGACATCGTCGAACGGATCCGCAAAAGCCCGCAAAATATCGTGGCCACGCGGCAGGTAGTCGTCCTCTGTGCGCAAAAACTGCCCCATTGCGTGGATTCGATCTTCCACCGGAGCGAGCGGTTCCTGCCAAGATTCGTGCACGGGCAACATTTAGAAACTCTCCCATCCGGTGGTCAATTCTGGGGCCTCGCCGTCGATGCGCACCCCGGGCTTGCGGGTGACTGCGCCAATCGAACGGAACCCAACCGGTGCGGACCCATCGATCGTGCCGATGAGGGTGTGGTCCTCCCCACCTGTGAGCACCCACTCCCACGGGTCGACGCCAAGGAGTACGCCCGCAGCCTGCAAGGTCGCATCCGGGCGCAGCGCCACCTTTGACAGTTCGATGCCTACCGAAGATGCCTTTGCCAGCGTCGTCACATCCCGGATGAGCCCATCCGAGTTGTCCGTCATCGCGGTCGCGCCTGCTGCGCGCGCCACCACGCCACGCCCCGGGGTAAGCACCGGGGCCTGATGCGCCTTCACAAGCACCTCGAGCTCCTCCGGCACATCAATCCCGGACTGCAGCAGCGCGAATCCTGCGGCTGAATAACCGATATTGCCGTGCGCGACCACTCGCTGACCGGGGCGTGCCGCATCTAGCGTCAGCGGCGGACGGTTACCACCAAGCGAGCCGATTGCGGTTACGGAGACCACAAGTTCTTGCCCGTCGGTCAGATCCCCGCCGACGAGTTCACAGCCATACTCCCCTGCCATATCCCCAATGCCGCGGGCGATCTCTTCGACCCATGCTGCCGGCGCATCGCGGGAGACAGACACCCCCATCAGTGCTGCAATCGGGCGCGCGCCCATTGCCTCGATATCCGCGAAGTTCTGCACCGTCGCCTTGCGGCCCAAAAGGTACGGGGTTGTGGTCGCACGAGTGAAGTGATGGCCTTCCACCAACATGTCGGTGCCGGCGACGACTCTCGAGTTTGGCACTGAGGGGGTAAGTACCGCTGCGTCGTCGCCGTTGAGGGCAGACGGTGCGGCAGCGCGAATCGCGGCGATAACCGCTCGCTCGCCGACCTGCGCAAGCGTCGGACCATCAGTGGGAAATCCGGTGGTGATCACGGGTTGGGCAGCCCTTTCGTTAGACTATTTCGCCATGGCAACCACGGCGCACGAACCACAGGTTAATCGCACAACAATTTTGGTCAGTCTTGGCCTCGCAGTCCTTCTCGTCCTCGGAGCCGTTATTGGCGCTCGTGTGTTCTTCCAACGTGTGGCGCTGCAGCCGGTCGCGATGGCTGATCTTCCTGCCCCGATGGCCGATAGCCCGGAGTGCGCATCGCTTATCGACGCCCTCCCCGACCGGTTCGCCGGCCTTCCCCGTGCCGAACTCGCAGAACCGGCACCACAAGGCGCCGCCGCCTGGCGCAAGTCCACCGATGACCGCGTCACCCTGCGCTGCGGTGTAGACATGCCGGCGCAGTACACGGACTACGCCGTTACTGAAACCATCGGCAATGCAACGTGGATGCGTATCGACGACCTCACGCCCCAGTCCAACCTGGCCACCTGGTACACCGTGGACCGCTCCCCTGTGATCGCCGTGACCGGTGATGCGCAGGTACTCCACGACTCAAAGAAGTCCCTCGGACGGCTGGGCGCCGATGGGCTGCCATCGAAGGATCAGCCCCACAACCCCGCGCCTTTGTCCGCGTTGGAAGGCGCAGATGCATCGAAGTGCGACGCGCTGCTCCAGGCCGCACCGGATGCTATCGCCGAGGGCTACACCCGGACAGAGCCTGCGTCCGAAAACACCGTCGCATGGCGTGCCGAGGGACGTGATCCGATCGTTCTGCGCTGCGGTGTCGCCCCATCGCCGAATTACGCACCGGGTGCGCAACTTGCTCAGGTCAATGACATTCCGTGGTTCGAGGATGTGCTGTTGGCAAACGGCACCACGGCATCGACGTGGTACGCATTGGGGCGCGACAGCGGTATCGCAGTCTCTTTGCCGCAGGCGGAGAGCAACGAGGCGATTACGAACCTGACTGAACTGATCGCCGAGCACACCGCTGCGCTTTAACGCTGCGCCTTAACGCTGTGCTTTAACGCAGCGCGGTCCGCACCAGCGTGTCCAGCAGTTCCGGGTAGTCCACTCCGGTGGCTGCCCACACCTGCGGGTACATCGAAATCGCGGTGAATCCAGGCATGGTGTTGACCTCGTTGAGCACCGGGCCGTCCTTGGTGACGAAGAAGTCCACACGTGCGAGCGACTTACAGTTCAGCGCCTTGAAACACGTCACCGCCATGTCTTGAAGTTGCGCGGTTGTTGCCTCGTCGAACGGTGCCGGAATCGTTGCCGTAACGCCCTCTTCGAGGTATTTCGTTTCAAACCCGTAGAAGCCTTCTTCGGAGTCTTCGGTGCCGTTGAGCTTCGCTGGCAGGGATGCCGCAATGGTCCCGTCGGGTCGTTCGAGGACTCCCACCTCAACCTCGTCGCCGACAAGTTCCGCTTCCACAATCACCTTGGAATCGGATTCGTGCGCAAGGTCGTACGCCGCCGGGAAGTCGTCCCAGGAGCTCACTTTGGACACACCGATCGATGACCCACCGTTGGCGGGTTTTACGAACACTGGTAGACCGAGGTAGTCACGCTCGTCGTCGTCAAGCACTGCCCGACCGTCGAGGATCACTTCCCTGGTGATCGCAATGTTTTCAGCCGCGACGAGCTTCTTCGTGTACTCCTTGTCCATGCCACAGGCGGATGCAAGCACCCCTGGGCCAACGTACGGGACACCAGCGAGTTCGAGCAGTCCTTGCACTGTGCCGTCTTCGCCGTATTTGCCGTGCAGCACCGGGAAGACAACATCGACGCAAGCGATACTTTCGCCGGTTGCTACATCGAAGATCTGCCCCTTGCGCGTCGGGTTGATGGAGAGTGCAACTTCGCGGCCTGCGGGCACCTCAGGCAGCGCGACGCCGTTTACTGGGTCTGTTGTGCCTTCGACCCATACGCCGTCACGGGTGATACCGATGGGAAACACCTCGTAGTCAGCCGGCATGTGTTGCATCACCGACGCTGCGGAAATGCAGGAAATGGAGTGCTCGGTGGACATGCCACCATAAAGAACTGCT
Organism: Corynebacterium sp. HMSC036E10; assembly: GCF_001836265.1. Classification (NCBI taxonomy): domain Bacteria; kingdom Bacillati; phylum Actinomycetota; class Actinomycetes; order Mycobacteriales; family Corynebacteriaceae; genus Corynebacterium; species Corynebacterium sp. HMSC036E10. Next base: position 83,165 of record NZ_KV827986.1, on the reverse strand, counting down.
ACGCGAATCACGCTGACCAATCTACCGCGTAGCCATGGCGCAGTTTTACTCTGCCTTCTTGCTGCGCCCCATCAGTGTCGCGATCGTGTCCGCAACTTTGAAGTTGTCGTGGCAAATGGCAAACACTGCCTGGGTAATCGGCATCTCCACGCCATGCTTTTCGGCGAGCTGGAAAATGCTTCTCGACGACACCACGCCCTCCGCAACCTGGCCCTTCGTCGCAGCCTTCGCCTCTTCCATCGTCGCACCTTGCCCCAAAGCGGAGCCAAATGTGCGGTTACGCGACAGCGGCGAAGCACACGTGGCCACGAGGTCTCCCATACCGGCAAGACCTGCAAACGTGCGGGGATCCGCGCCGAGCGCGTTGCCCAGACGGGTGGTCTCTGCAAGGCCACGGGTGATCAGGGATGCCAGGGTATTGTCGCCAAGCCCCTGGCCGGAAGCCATACCGCAGGCAAGCGCAATGACATTTTTCGTCGCGCCGCCGATTTCGCAGCCCACAACATCGGTGTTGGTGTACGGCCGCAAATAGTTAGTCGCACACGCGGCTTGGACGAGTTTTGCGCGGTTCTCGTCAGCGCATGCAATCACGGTGGCGGCAGGTTGTTCGAGCGCAATCTCGCGCGACAGGTTGGGCCCGCTGAGCACTGCAATCCGGTTCGGGTCCGCTCCGGTGACCTCTGCAATAACTTCACTCATACGCAGATGTGTTCCTGTTTCCACACCCTTTGAGATGGACAGCATCGTCGCATCAGCCGGGATCATGGGTGCCCAACGCGCGACGTTTTCCCGCATGGTCTGGCTGGGTACGCCAAAGACGACGATGGTCGCGTCTTGCAGCGCGTATTGCTCATCCGAGGTGGCTTCGATCGCATCCGGGAGTGTGATGCCGGGAAGGTACTCCGGGTTTTCCCGCGTGGTCTGAATGGTGCGGGCAAGGTTGTCCCGACGCGCCCACAGCGTGACCCTGTTGCCGGCGTCCGCGAACACCTTCGCCAGGGTTGTACCCCAGGAGCCTGCCCCCAGTACCGCAACGTTGACCATATTTTTCTGAATCCTCCCAGCCGATTGTTCCGGTTTAACCTACCACCGGCCGTGGCGCGTGGCGTGTCCGGCGTGAGTGGGTTACTTGGGACACAATGGAGGACATGCCTACTCACGCATCCAAGACACCAGGAAACAGCGGGAAGCTCTCCGAGCAAGATAAGGACGCCTTGGGTGAGAAGTTTCTCACTGGCAGGCTTCAGGCTATTCCGTTAAAACCGCAGAAGGAGTTCGAGCGCACCACGCTTGCTGCGGGTGCGGTGCTGTGGCGCGGTGACGTTACGCAACCCGACACCATTGAGGTTGCGTGCATTCACCGTCCTCATTACGACGACTGGTCGCTGGCCAAGGGCAAGGTCGACCCTGATGAGTCGCTTGTACAAACCGCAGTACGTGAAATCAAGGAGGAAACGGGCTACGACGTTCGCCTGGGCAAGTTGCTGGGCAAGACGGTCTACCCGGTAAAGAAGACCACCAAGGTGGTCTATTACTGGACCGGCGAGGTCGTCGGTGGCGAGTTCGTACCCAACAACGAGGTCGACGAGATCCGCTGGCTGCCACTCAATGAAGCGCTTGAGTTGATGACGTACGACCTCGACCGCGAGGTGCTCCAGAAGGCCCAGAAGCGCTTTAACACGCCCGCAGATGCACGCATCCTCTATGTCCGACATGCCCGCGCCCACGACCGCAACAAATGGTCCGGCGACGACAACTTGCGTCCTCTGGATAAGAAGGGCCGCCGCCAATCCGAGATGCTCGTTCCCCTGCTCAGTGCGTTCGCGCCGGAACGTATTTACTCGGCGGTTCCGGAGCGCTGCCAGCACACGGTTGCGCCGCTGGCGGATGAGATGGGGTGTGAGGTTGTCGTCGATAAGCAGTTTGGCGACGATGCCTGGATCGCCGACATGGTTGGCGCCAAGCACGCATTCAAGGACGTGATTGAGGCCGGCGGAACCAGCGTGGTGTGCGCGCAAGGTGGGATCATCCCCGGCATAATCGCGTGGCTCTCGGCGCAAGGGACACTGCCTATCGACGAAGAAATCCGCGCGAAGAAAGCCTCCGTATGGGTCCTGACGTTCCACGACGGCAAGCTCATCGGCGCGGACTACATCCCCTCCCCACTTCCAGTTCTGTAACCACACCACGACGAAAGGCCCACACCATGGCAGCTCCTACCGCCATTTCCCAAGACCGCATCGCGGCCACCCTGAAATCAATGGGGGTGCAGTACTTCCGAGAAGACAGCGGCGAGGTTCGCACCGCATTTCCCAGCCTGATGGTGTTCTTCGAGGTAGCCGAGGGTGGTTTCAAGGCCACCGCACGCTGGCTCGGCATCATTGAGGGCGACGATATTGAGACGCTGCGTCTGCGCTGCAACGAGATCAACCGGACGATGCCCCTCGTGCGCGTACACCCGGTACGTCGTGAGGACGATGCCGTCGTGCTGATCGACGCGCCGTTCTTCTCCAACGAAGGCTTCACCGACGAGCAGGTGCGTGCAATGTTGGACTACTACTTCTCCGCAATCCATCACGTGGTGAACCTGCTGCGCGAGGCCTTGCCAGATACCAGCGAGCTCTTGTCGACGAGCGGCCCGAAAACCTTCACCACCGAAGCCAACGCCGAAGCTAACCAGGAGGACTAGGACATGACTTCTGCAACCAGCAACCTCAGCATCGACCGTGTCATCGCCTTGTTTGACAAGGAAGGCTGGAAGTACGAAAAGGCACCGCTTGGCCCTGCGCTGCGCACCGGTTTTTCCGGTATCGGTCTGGAAATCAACATGATCGAGCCGAATCTCAACGTGCTGACCACCGTCGCTGTGGATTCGGTGAAGGCCGCGCAGTTTAATGAGGTGCTCGAGTGGGTGGAGCGATACAACATTGAGAAGGCTTACCCCACCGTGACCGCAGTGAAGGACGAACAGCGCGGCATCACCGCGCTTGCCGTGACCTACTCTCTGCCGGGTTACTGGGAGCGCAGCGACCAGCAGTTTTCCGACGAGATCAAGACCGGTATCCAAGGCGTCGTTGTCGCTGCGCGTGAGTTCCTGGAGGCGTTCGCCCCGGGCGTCGTCGACCAGTTGGGCAAATAACCAGCCCGAGGGCGCTATCGCCGTCCGGGGTCTAACCCGCGACGGACGGCTTGAACGCTGGACGCGTTGCTTCGAATCGTTCGATGGCGGGCTCGTCGCGAAGCGTCAGCCCAATATCGTCGAGGCCTTCCATGAGCCGCCAGCGGGTGTAATCGTCGATCTCGAAGGTAAAGGTGTTGCCGCCGACGGTGACGGTGCAGTCTTCGAGCGAGACGATCGCCTCATCACCTGGGTGCTGCTCAAGGTGCTTCCAGATCAGCTCGATATCGGAGTGGCTCATGATGCCCGCGAGCAGGCCAGCTTTGCCGGCGTTTCCTCGGAAGATATCCGCGAATCGAGGGCTGAACACGGCGCGGAAGCCGTAGTCCATGAGCGCCCAGACAGCGTGTTCACGCGAGGAGCCTGTGCCAAAGTCCTCGCCGGCGAACAGCACGGAGCCGTCTTTGAACGCGTCCTGATTGAGGACGAATGTGGCTTCGTTTTCACGCCAATTAGAAAATAGGCCGTCCTCGAAACCGGTGCGGGTCACACGCTTGAGGTAGCGCGCGGGGATGATCTGGTCGGTATCAACGTTGGTGCGGGTCAGCGGAACGCCGACGCCGGTGTGAGTGGTGAACTTTTCCATGATCGGGCTCCTTTACAGATCTGCCGGGCTTGCGAGGTGGCCGGTCACCGCAGTTGCTGCTGCAACCAGCGGGGATACGAGGTGGGTACGGCCACCCGGGCCTTGGCGGCCTTCGAAATTGCGGTTGCTTGTGGAGGCACTGCGCTCCCCCGGTCGCAACTGGTCTGGGTTCATGCCGAGGCACATGGAGCAGCCCGCGGTCCGCCATTCTGCGCCGAACTCTGTGAAGATCGCGTCGAGGCCTTCTTCTTCGGCCTGCTGCTTCACAAGTGTGGAGCTCGGTACGACGAGCATGCGTGTACCTTCGGCGATGCGGCGGCCCTTGACAACGTCGGCGGCTGCACGCAGATCCTCGATGCGCGCGTTGGTGCAGGAGCCGAGGAAGACCGTATCGATGGTGATGTCGCGCAGCGGCATGCCCGGGGTCAAGCCCATGTATTCGATGGCCTTCGCAGCAGATGCCTTCGTGTTGTCGTCGGTGAAGTCCTCCGGGTCGGGAACGTTTTCGCCGAGCGGCAGACCTTGGCCTGGGTTGGTACCCCAGGTGACAAACGGTGTCAGTGCTGCACCGTCGATTTCCACGACGGTATCGAACTTTGCGCCTTCATCGGTCGGCAGCGTCTTCCAATACTCCACGGCTGCATCCCAGTCCTCGCCCTTCGGCGCGTACTCGCGGCCCTCGACGTAGTCGAACGTGGTCTGGTCCGGCGCGACCATACCGGCTCGCGCGCCTGCCTCGATAGACATGTTGCACAACGTCATGCGTGCTTCCATGGACATTTTCTCGATGGCCTCGCCGCGGTACTCGATAATGTGGCCCTGGCCGCCGCCGGTGCCGATCTTGGCGATGATCGCCAAGATCAGGTCCTTGGCCGTCACGCCGTCCTGCAGCTCGCCGGTGACCTCGATGGCCATGGTCTTGAAGGGTTTCAGCGGCAGGGTCTGGGTGGCCATGACGTGCTCCACCTCAGAGGTGCCGATGCCCATGGCAATCGAGCCGAACGCGCCGTGCGTCGAGGTGTGCGAGTCGCCGCAGACAATGGTCATTCCGGGCTGTGTAATGCCCAGCTGCGGGCCGACGGTGTGCACGATGCCCTGCTGGATATCGCCCATCGGGTGCAGCTTCACACCAAACTCGGCGCAGTTGTCGCGCAGGGTGGCTACCTGGGTGCGCGAGGTAGGCTCGGTGATCTCGATGAGGTCACCGCTGGTAATACCCGTGGTGGGCACGTTGTGGTCCTCCGTTGCCAAATGCAACTCGGGGTGGCGCATGGTGCGTCCGTTCATCCGCAGACCGTCAAACGCCTGTGGCGAGGTCACTTCGTGCAGGAGCTGGAAATCGATAAAGATGAGGTCAGGCTCGCCGTTTTCCCCCTTCGTTACCACGTGGTCGCGCCACACTTTCTCCGCTAATGTCAACGGTGGCTGAGTCATCCGGTCCTCCTTCATACGGGCTCCCAACATCCCACACTATGAGATGCTAGGATTCGAACTGTGAGACAGTATAACGAAGGTTCCGGGATTAAAGTCCTCGACCGCGCAGTTGCCATCACACGCTCGGTTGGTGCGGGTGATAAAACACTCGCAGAACTTAGCGACGACACCGGCCTGCCACGCGCAACCGCCCACCGCATTGCCACTGCGCTGGAACTGCACCATGTGCTTTCCCGCAACGAACACGGCGAATGGACACTCGGCCCAGCACTGACCGGTCTTGCCACGGGGCTTCCCTCCGCGCTGCTTCCGGCAGCCGCGCCGGTTATGCGAGACCTGGTTGCACAGACCGGGGAATCCGCACAGCTTTACCAACTGACGGGATCGACCCGCACCTGCATCGCTGCCGAAGAACCGGAAAGCGGACTCCACAACGTAGTGCCGGTTGGCTCCAGGCTCACACTATCGGCCGGTTCTGCCGCCCGCGTGTTTGCTGCCCACTGCCCGATCGACTCCCCGTTTGATGCAGCGGACCTCGAACAGGTACGCAAGGTCGGCTACGCCGAGTCTGTCTCCGAGCGCGAGGTTGGCCTGGCGAGCGTGTCCACCCCGGTGTTCCAGCCCGACGGCACCTTAGTCGCGGTCCTGTCTGTGTCGGGTCCCGCCGAGCGCTTGAAGCCCTCCCCCGGCGCAACATGCGGCGAGGCGCTCAAGAACGCCACCGCTCGGCTGAGCGCCGAGCTCTAGCCGAGCTCTAGCCGAGCTCCGGCCCGGCACTGGGGGCGCCAACGGGCGTCAGCGAACGTCGATGTCGTCCAAGCGCCTCGCGGGCCACACCGCGGGGGAAGCGGATCTTCCGCCGCAGGATCAGTTCGTCCTCGATGCAGTAGGCGCCGACCAAGAACGCCTCGATCTCCTCACTCGGCGGGGTCCGCTTGACCAGGTAGGGGTCGATGAGGAAGTTATCCGAGGTCGTGCGGCACCGGGTGCGGTTCATGGCTAGGCCCACCAGGGGCACGCCGTCGGAACGCGTCTTGGTGAAGGCGACTTCGGCAAGGGTTAGCCCGCAGCCGTCGACAAGCGAGCGCCCCGGCTCAAGATACAGACGCAACCCGCGCTCGCGCAGCGCTTCTGCGACGCCGCCGGAGAGTACCTCGGTGAGCCACGCGCCGCGCGTCGGCTCCTGCCAGTCCCGGGCCGAGCACGCCGCGCTCGAGGGCGTCGGCGACGAGGGCGCGGGCTGTGCGGTCCTTGGCGCTACCGCCGGGGTTGAAGGACTCGAGTTTGGCCCAGACCCGGGGTGTTTCCCCCAACGCTCCATTCGAGGGTACGCTCGCCACGTGAGCAAGAGCGGGCAGATTCTTGGACGGGACATTCGTCGCCTGCTGCGCGTTCCCCGGGCCTTCATCATCATCGTCGGCGTGCTCATCACCCCCGCGCTCTACGCGTGGTTCAACATCAACGCCTTCTGGGACCCCTACGCCCACACCCAGAACATCCGCATCGCGGTGGTCAACAACGACCGCGGCGCCTCCGCCGAGCGCGTCGGCGAGGTCGACGTCGGCGAGCAGATCACCGAGCAGCTCAAGGCCAACGACAAGATCGGGTGGGTGTTTCTCCCCGAGGACGAGGCACGCGACGGTCTCATGCGCGGCGACTACTACGCCATGTTCCTCATCCCTCCCGAGTTCAGCGAGGACCTGCTGAGCCTCGTCAGCGGCACCTACACGCAGCCGGTGTTGGAGTACTACGTCAACGAGAAGAGCAACGGCGTCACCCCCTCGATTACCGACGCCGGCGCCTCCGCCGTCGACACGGCCGTGTCCGAGGCCTTCAAGAAGAAGGTCGGCGAGGCCGCGGCGACCGAGCTGCGCAACAAGGGGTTCGCGGCGCGCGATGATGCCGAGGAGGCCCGAGGCAAAGCCTCCGGGAGCTTCGGCCAGATCGCCGCCGACCTCGACGCCGCCCAGGGGCGGGTGGCCACGATGAAGCAGAGCATCAGCGGTGCGCGCCCGGTTGTCGCCGAGCTGAACACCCTCGTCGGCTCCGTCGACGACACCCTCCGGTCCGTGGACTCCTCTCTCGGCGAGGCCGAGGGGATCATCGCCGAGCTGCAGAAGTCCTCCGCCGGTTTCAGCGCCGACACATCGACCGCGCTCGTCGAGTCCACCAACGCGCTCAGCCTCGGCGCCGCCTCCGCCAACGCCTCCATCGCGGAGGCGACGGGCCAGCTCGGCACCGCCCAGGGGCGGGTGCGCTCCGCCGTCGGCGAGGTCGACGGCGTGGTCAAGCAGGGCGAATCCGCCGCCGCGCAGCTGCGCGCCATGTCGGCCGGGGCGGCCCTATCGCCTGAGGTCCGCGCTCAGCTCGACGCCGCGGCTAGCGCGCTGGAGGAGCGTACCGCCGCCTCCCACGCCGTCCTCGACGGCCTGAACAACGTGGACCGCAGCGCGAGCGCCGCGCTGGCGTCGATAGGCGAGCTCGGCGATTCCCTCGAGGCCACGGCCGCCGACTCCAACGCCGCAGCGCGCGACGCGAGCACGCAGCTCGGCGAGTCCGTGCCCGCGATCAACGCCTCGCTCGCGCAGGCCTCCGGCAGCGTCGCCTCCGTGCGCGGCGCGCTGAGCAGCCAGCGTGCCCTGCGCGAGGAAACGACCTCCCTGCTCGCCGGGGTGGACAACCAGCTCGCGGCCAGCCTCGGCATCCTCGACGAGGTCTCGGGCAACCTCGGCACGCTTGCCGACGGCGCCCGCGCCGCCCAGTCCGACATCAACGCCCTCCTGGCCACCTCCGACTCGGAGGCCCTCAACACTGTCACGAACCTCAACTCCGCGAAGATCGGCGAGTACATCTCCTCGCCCGTCACCGTCGAGCAGCAGGCCGTCTTCCCCTCGGAGAACTACGGCAGCTCCATGGCCTCCTTCTTCACCAACCTGGCCCTGTGGATCGGCGCGTTCGTGCTGACGATCATCTTCCGCGTCGAGGTCGACACCGAGGGCTTCCGCCGCCTCACCGTCGGCCAGGCCTACCTCGGTCGCTTCCTCCTCTTCGCCACGCTCTCGGTGCTCCAGGCCGTCGTGGTGACGCTCGGCAACGTGGCCTTCGGGGTGCAGATGCAGTCCGTCACGGCCTTTCTCGTCACCGCAATCGCCATCGGGGTTGCCTACACGGGGATCATCTACTCCATCGTCTCCGCGCTCGGCCACATTGGCCGCGGCATCGCCGTCTTCCTCGTCGTCATCCAGATCCCGGGCGCGTCGGGCCTCTACCCCATCGAGCTCATGCCCGACTTCTTCCGCCGCATCTACCCCTTCCTCCCCTTCCGCTACGGCATCGACGCGATGCGCGAGACCGTCGCCGGGTTCTACGGCCACCACTACCTCCGCTTCATGGCGGCGCTTCTCGCCATGTCCGCCGCGGCCTTCGCCCTGGGGTGGCTGTTCCGACTCACCTCCTCGCACGCCAACCTCCTGTTCAACCGCCAGCTCGCGCGCACGAACCTGATCACCAACGAGAAGGTGGAGGTCATGGGCTCGCCCTACCGCGCGTCCGACATCATGGCCGCCCTGTCGGACCGGGATGAGTTCCGCGGTGGCGTCGAGAAGCGGGCGCGGATGCTGCGGGAGAACTACCGCACCCTCATCTTCGGCGGGATCGTCGCGGGCATTGTCGGCATCGCCATCATCACCCTGCTCACCATGCTCCTGCCCACCGACAAGACGATCATGCTGGCCATCGTCGTCGCCTGGTCGCTGCTGGTCGTCCTCTACCTCGGCGCGGTGGAGTACTTCACGCAGAGCCTCGTCGACGCCGAACAGGTCTCGCGCCTCGGCGAGGCCGAGCTGCGCGACGCCGTAATCCACCGCCACGACTCCGCCGGCACCAGCGTCACCATCGGGCCCGCGGATGCCGAAAGCGAGGACACCAAGTGAGAACCGTCTTCTCCATCGCCTACAACGACCTGCGCCGTCTCTACACCAACGTCATGGCGGGCATCGTCATGGTCGGCCTCATCGCCATCCCCTGCCTCTTCGCCTGGTTCAACGTGCTGGCCACGTGGAACCCCTTCGCCAACACAGAGCGCCTCGAGGTGGCGGTGGCCAACACCGACCGCGGCCACACGAGCGACCTCACCCCGCTGGCCGTCAACGTCGGCGACATGGTCCTCTCCCAGCTCTACCGCGACGACTCGATGGACTGGGTCATCACCGACGCCGACGATGCCATCGAGGGCGCGAAATCCGGCGAGTACTACGCCGCCATCGTCCTGCCGCCCACGCTGAGCGACGACATGTTCACCTTCTACGCCGGCGACGCCGAACCCAGCCGGATCGACCTCTACATCAACGAGAAGAAGAACCCCATCTCCCCGCTGCTCATCTCCAACGGCACGCAGGGCGTCAGCGCCCAGATCAGCGCGTCGTTCACCAGGGCCCTCTCCGAGGTGTCATTCGGGCTGATTGAGACGGCCTCGGACTTCTTCAACGAGGCGGAGACCAAGCAGGCACTCGACTCCATCGAGACGCGCACTGCCAGCGCCCGCGACCAGCTGCTCTCCAGCGCCAGCACCGTCGACGCGCTCGCCTCGCTCACCGAGTCGAGCGTGCCGCTCGTCGACAGCGCCGAGCGGATCTCCGGGGCGCTGGGCGACTCTCTCGGGCAGGTCCACCCCGTCGACCTCGGAGCCACCGGGGCGGGCCTCGGCGGAGACGGCGCGGCGCTTGCGGCGGCGCTGGGGGCGACGTCGGAAAGCTTCGCCGCAGTGAGCGACCGCGTCGACCAGCTGATGGCGGACTCCTCCGCCACCTCCCAGGCCACCGCCGCGAACCTGACGGACATCGCCGCGCGCATCGATGTCCAGGTGAAGCAGTACACGGCCCTGCGCGACACCATCAACGACCAAGTCGCCCCGGCGCTTCCCCCCGACGCCCAACCGGCGGTGCGCGCGGTGGTCGGCGACCTCAACGACGCTATCGCCCGCCAGACGGCCGTGCGCGACCGACTCAACGACGCCGCCACGCGCCTCACCGCCGGGCAGGGCAGCCGGGACGGGAAGAACGCGGACCGGCAGGAGATCAAGGACTCGATCGCCCGGGCCCGCGAGGCGATGGACTCGGCCAAGAATTCCTACGACACCGGGATCCGCCCGCGCCTCGAGGCGCTGTCGGGCTCGCTGGACAACGTCCGGGCGAACGTCGACAAGGCCCGCTCGGACATGGACGGCGTCTCCTCTGCCCTGGCCAATCGGCCCGGCTCGCTGCGCGACACCCTCGCAGCCTCCGGTGCGGACCTGCGCGACACGGCGGAATCCCTGCGCGCCAACGCAGCGAGGATGCAGGAGGCGCAGCAGTCGATCGCGCAGGCGCGCTCGAGCGGGGACCTGACGAAACTGGCCGACCTCGTCTCCAGCCACCCGGAGGAGCTCGCCGACGCCCTCGTCGACCCAGTCAAGGTGGAGCGCAAGGAGGTCTTCCCCCGCGTCAGCTTCGGCGCCGGCATGGCCCCGCTTTACACGGTGCTCGCCCTGTGGGTGGGCGCCCTGTTGACGTCGGTGGCCGTGCGCACGGACGATCGCTCCATCGAACAGAACGTGGTCGATCCCGACCGCCTCACCGCGGGCCAGAAGTACTTTGGCCGCTACCTGACGTTCGTGACCACCGGTCTGGCCCAATCCACGCTCCTCATGGCGGGGCTCATCGTCTACGTGGGCATCGAGCCCGCGCACCCCTTCCTCCTCTTCATGGCGGGGTGGGTCTCGAGCCTGGTCTTCCACCTGATCTGCTACACGCTGGTGCTCTCCCTGAGCAACGCCGGCAAGGCCGTGGGCGTGCTCATCCTGGTGCTCCAGGTCTCGGCGGCGGGCGGCGCCTACCCGCTGCAGCTGCTGCCGGGCTGGGCGCAGGCGATCAGCCCCTGGCTGCCCGCGACCTACTCGATCCGCGCTATGCGCGCCGCGGTCTTCGGCACCTACGGCTGGGACTTCTGGCGAGCCCTCGGCAGCCTCGTCCTCTTCGTGCTGCCTTTCCTCTTCCTCGGCCTCTGGCTGCGCCACCGGCTGCACCACGCGATCGGCCGCATGGACGAGGCGGTTGCTCAGACCAAGGTGATGATGTCCTAGCCGCGCCTACAGGTCGATGGTGCCGCGCACGCGCGCGGTCACCAGCCCGCTCACCCAGATGTCGCGACCGTCGTCGATAAGCAGATTATGCTTCGACGAACCCTTCGCCGATGCGCCACTGGCGCTTCTCGCCCAAGCTGACGGAAGCGTCCGGGTCCTCCACGTCCGAGACCCGGTAGTAGAGCATGTCCACATAGTCATAGTGGATGCTTGCGATGCCGTAGCCATGGGCATCGAAATCGATGTGGTTGACCCAGGGATTGGAATCGCGGATGGTCTTCTCCACCAGCAGCGACGTCGAGTTGTCTTCCGGGTGGTACGTCCCAAACGCTGTGGTGAGGATTTCATCCACATTTGGTGCAGAAATTGAGGTTGTCACCATCTCGCAGCCGATCTCACCAAAGCCCGACGGGGAGGCAATCGAGTTCGCCCACTCTGAGTGGATGTCGCCGGTCAGGAACAAGGCGTTCGACTCCTGCTCGTCCAGCATGGTGAGCAGGCGGTCACGCTCGGCCGCATAGCCATCCCACTGATCCGAGTTCACCGCAATACCGGTAGCGCGCTCCCTCATGTAGCCCGTTGCAATATTGGCCTTCTCGTTGTCCTTGATGGTGACAAAGCGCATGGGCGACACCATCACGGAGTTACCCAGCACATCCCAGCGTGCGGTGGACTGTTGGAGTTGTTCTGCCACCCAGGCAAACTGCTCGTCGCCAAGCATTGTGCGCTCATCGTTGGCAAAGTAGTCGCTGGTGGTTTCCTCGTCGCGGAATGTTCGCAGATCCATCATCGTCAGCTGCGCGAGGTTGCCAAACTGGAAGCTGCGGTAGATGCCTGGAGCCTCAATGAGCGCACTGCGACGTACCGGGAGCCATTCGAAGTACGCCTGCATCGCCGCTGCTTCGCGTTGCTTCCACTGCCCTTCAACCCGGCCGTCCGTGTGGTTTTCGGCTCCTTCGCGCCAGCTGTTGTTGGCTGACTCGTGGTCGTCCCACACCACAATCCAAGGGCACGCCGCATGGGCCGCCTGCAGGTTCAAGTCGGTGCGGTAGCGGCCGTAACGTTGGCGGTAATCCTCCAACGTGGTGATTTCCCACTCCGGATGGTGCATCCTGGCCACACCACTTTTGCCTACGTACTCGCCGGTTGGATACTCATAGATGTAATCGCCGAGGAACACCACGTGGTCGATTTCGCCCGCACGCGCGCGCTGAGCCATGTCAGCGTAGGCGCTAAAGAATCCGGACTCCCAGTTCGCACATGATGCGATTGCGAGATTGAGCGTATCCAGGTCAGCGTCTACGGCTGGCGCAGTCAACGTACGCCCCACCGGGGAGAAAGAACCTGCGTGCTCACCCGATTTCACGATGAAACGGTAGAAGTACTCCGTATCTGGATCGAGCCCGTCCGGATCGACGTGCACCGTGTGGTCGGATTCCGCACGCGCAATCGCGCTTCCTGTCTTTGGGTGAGTGAAGTCTTCAGTGGTGTCGATCTGCCATTCCAGCTCGACATCGTCGCCAAGACCTGAGCCTGGCAACGCCTCGCGCGAGGGTGTCACACGGGTCCACAACACCACGCGATCCGGCAACGGGTCTCCCGACGCAACCCCGTGCAAAAATGGCAAGTCCCACTGATCCGCTGGCGTTGGCACCTCAGGAGTTGAGACAGTGCTGCGGCGCGCAGCAACAGCACCGCCAGTACCCAGTGCTACGGCTGCGACAGACGCGGCAACGGTTTGGAGAAATATACGACGATTGACACGGGGTTTCGAGCTCATGACGCCCACTTTCAACCAGCTCACAGGCGCTCGCAACGAGGAAACCGCCAAGTTTCCAAAAATTTACCCACACTTCACTGAGGTGACGATCCGCTAGTAACCCACTGTTAAAACAACGTGACTTGTGTGGGTGGACATGACTGTTTCGCTTTCCCGTGCCCCTCGTTCTATTCGTCGCACCGCAATTTCTGCGGCTGTTGTCGTGTCCCTGTTCAGCTCTGCCACGACGGCCGTCGCTGCGGATGCCCCTGCAGGTGCAATCAACACCCGCATCAGCCGCATCGTCCTCGGCATCGGATCCGACGCAACGGAAGCGAACTTGGCCTGGCAGTCGAAGACCAGCGAGACACAGTTCCTGGAGTACTGGCCGACTGCTGATCCAACCAACATCACGCGCGTGGAATCGCCCCGTGGCCCGTACAACTCGGCTGTCTTCTACCCGCACGAAGCGACGATGACCGGCCTCGAGCCTGACACGGAGTACGCCTACCGGGTTGGAAGCGATCGTCGTGGCTATAGCGAGCAGCGCACCTTTACCACCGGCACCGACGGAGATTCCTGGAGCTTCCTCGCCATGGCCGATGCGCAAATCGGTGTAGATACGAAAATCGCCGAGCAGTCCGCCGCATGGAACAAAGCGGTCAATACCGCAACCGGTGAACACCCCGACTCCGCGTTCATCATGCACCTGGGCGACCAGGTTGAGGGCTGGGGTGCCCCGGTCAAGCAGCTTGAGGAGTTCACCGCGCCAGAAAAACTCCAGGAGTACCGCCTTGCCGTACTGAAGGGCAATCACGAGACATACACGCTCGACCGTCACTTCCAGGACACGTACTTCCTGCCCAACGAAGTTGATGACACCGCGAACTACTTCTTCAACTACAACAACGTCTTGTTCATCGGGTTGGACGGCAACCGCGCATCCAAGGCCGACATCGACGTCCACGCGAAGTTTGTCAACGAAACGATCGCCGCACATGGTGCCGACGCTGACTGGGTGATCGTCGGTATCCACCACGCACCGTTCTCCCAGGGCACGCACTACACCGACAAGGATGTCGTCGAACTACGCAACTCCTTGACCCCAAAGTTGTCCGAAGCCGGTGTGGACCTGGTGCTTAGCGGCCACGACCACATTTACACTCGCACGCATCTGATGAACGGTGTCGCCCCTGTCATTCCCGCTGGCGCATCGAAGTCCGGCGACATTCTTATTCCGGAAGACAACGAGGTCCTCTACGTCACCTCCACCACGGCAACAGGTGGCAAGTACTACGACTTCCAGGACGAAAACGGCACAACCCACCCGAATGTCCGCGAAGAAAACGTTACTGACCTGGCACACAAGTCCACCGCACGTTGGCGCCAAGACTACAACCCGGACTACACCAGCATTGACGTCTCGTCTGAGTCGCTAAAACTGACGACGTACAACATCAACACCCCGTACGTGGTGGATCAGGTCACCCTGCTGAAGAAGGACGCCACACAGGAGGAACCGCCGCAGGAGGAAGCACCGACGACGACTGAAAAACCAAGCGCGACCACGACGAGCGCCGCGAAGCCGACCACGCTCACTTCGGTGTCCACGGTGACGTTGACGGAAACCTCGACGATTACGTCCCCATCTCCCACCGTTGTGGAAACCACCAAGGTTGTCCCCACGACGGTGAAGCAAACCGTCACGCCCACCACAGAGAAATCCGGCGCCGACACCGGGAACACTCCGTCTGAGAACGACGCCAACAACGGCTCTCACGAGACCACTGAAACCGACGCATCCGGCTCCAGCACGACCGGCATCGTCCTGACGGTGTTGGGCATCCTGTTCGGCCTCATCGCTGCCATTATTGCGGTGCTGGTCAACCTGAACCCTCAGTTCGTCCAAGACATCCGCCACAAGTACGGGATCTAAGGGCTACTCCGCTGCACGGGCACTGACACGCTCAGCCCACCGATAGATAATGTTCTGTTTATCTCGGCGCAGCGTGTCGTGGCCGAGGACCAACCCCTCGTTCATCCGCCCTGCAGCAGCAAGGTGCTTCTGCCCCACCAATGTGCCGTCTGGGTGGATGTGCAGGGCGCTAGTGTCTGCATAACGCATCCCGACACCATGCTCGACGAGATCCCCAATGAGAGTCCCGTCGACGACTCCGGCAGGTGCGTTCACGGCGTCAATCACGGCTGTTGCGCCGACCTCCTTGGCCACTTCGGTCAAATCGTCTTCGCCACGGTTGAAGACGTCGGTGCGGATCCGGTTGTCGTCGATAAGCGCGAGCATCTCCACCGCCGATTCAACAGGTGGGCCGGTAGCAACGCGCCCGAGTGTGCTCATGAAATCGTCGAACTCGGAGCCGCCAAGCGATTCTCGGCCGCCGAAGGACGCGCGCTGGATGAGCGCATCCTCGGTGTCGCGAAACGCCAGCGCCACAGCAAGCGCCGACGTCCATCGTCTCTCCCCTTTTGCAGCAGCGACGGATGTGCGAAATTCCGTCACTGGATCCCCGGTGAAGTCCTCACCGTTGATCACCGCTTGAATATCCTCACGCGCACCTTCCCCACCGACGATCGCGAGGATGGCTTCTGCTGACTCCGTCAGAATTTCCTTGAGCTCTTCAAGCGACTGGCACTGCAGAATCGCCCGGTCAGCTTCCGCAATAACGGGTTGGGCCTGGCGCGATTGCTCCTCGTCGAGGTAGGCCTTGACCTCCATAAAACGGCCCGATCGGGTCACTGGGTAAAACACTTTCGCCTTTGCGTAGCGCACGACATCGATAAAGGTCAGCGCTGCTCCGCGCACGAGCGCGATGTCATCGGATGTGACCGAATCCAGATTGCTTGCCGGGTACGCCGGGGCGATTACACGAAGATCCCCGAGATCCTGATGAGCAAGCGAGCCTGGCCAATCATGCGCGTGCCCTGTCACCATGAGTACTTCGTCGAACTGCTCGCCGTCCACTTCAACGCCATTTCCCACAGGGGTTACGTCCTGTACTCGAGTGATGCGGAAATCAAGCGTGCACTTTGCTGGCAAGTTCGTCCGCAAGGCTTCCCACGAAGCATCCAAGTGCTCGCCTACGCGTCGTCGTGGAGGGAACTGCCCTTCTAACTCGTCGTTTGGATCTAAGGGCCCCAGGTGGGTCTCCACAATGGATTTTGGGGCGTTGAGGATCCACTGCTCCGGAACCGAGGCACCAAACGCTCCTGGTGCTGAAATTTCTTCCATCGGTGTCTCGTTAAACACCGTAAGTTCGATGGCTGCTCCACGCTGCCCCGCACGATCAATGAGCTCTTCTGCAGCCCACAGCCCACGGGGGCCTGCTCCGATGATGGCAACTTTCATTTCCTACGCCCCTTTGCGGAGTACTCGTCGAGCGTTGCTGCTGCCCACTCGAAATCGGCACGGCGTATGCCGCGACGCGCGTCGCATTCGCCAAAAGGTACGCCGGACATGTGCCCCACCTTAGGCGGTGCGGGCTTCCAATCGCTCGACTTGGCGACGAAGCTCCGCACCTAACTGATTGCCCGGCAAGCGTTCCTGAACCACATCGCACACTGAGCGGTACCACCACACCTGCCGCTCTACAGGCGAATTGAAGCGTCCCCAGAGGTCATCCCCGATTGTGTCGAGGTCGGCATGAATGGAGAGCAGGTTGTGCAGTTTGTCTGCCGCTGCGATGAAAACACTGCCTTCCTCGGCTTCGCGAAGATGCGCAAGGTATGCGTCGGCGCGCCCCTGCCAGCTGCCGATGCTGTCCTCTTTGGTCACGCCTCGGACGAGCTCGACGACGCGTTCGCCGAAATCCGCAGCCATCTGCTCTGCGCTGTATTCCTCGGGGACATCTTCGAAAATGTCGTGGAATAGTGCACCGATGAGAACGTCCTCGTCGTCGGTGACTTGAGAAACGAAGTGCATCACGCCAAACACGTGCGATACGTAGGGAATGTCGGTGCCTTTGCGCACGTCATTGCGATGCGCAAATGCGGCGACGTTGATAGCCCGAATGATTCGCGGTGATACAACCGGAATGTGTTCTGCCATGTACGGCTCCTTTCTGTCGGGAAACACGTCCCACTGTAAAGATGCCGCCGACACGAAAGACGGAACATTCGAACACTGCTGCTAATCGACGACAATCTGTCCCCGCACCCGTACCGTCACCGCTCCACCAACCCAGATGTCAGAGCCGTCGTCACTGATGGTCACACGGCCGTCCCGGCCGAGCGCAGTACCTTGGGAGACCGAGTAAGTTGCCGGCACGTCCCCGCGCGATCGCAGCCACTGCGCCATCGCACCGTTCGCGCTACCCGTCACCGGGTCTTCGAACGTCGGAGTAAAAGCGCGTAACACATATGCCGGATCCGTCCCACCCGTGAGAGCGGCGAACGCAACCTTGAGGTCGCTCGATGCCGGTCGTTGTAACGCGCGAAGGGTTTCTACGCTATCCAGCAGTGCCAACCGCCAGCCCGGCCCGTTGTCGCCCCACGCGGCGTCAACGAGCGAACTCTCCCCCACCCCGAACGCGTCGCAGATCTCTGCACGCTCGCATGCTGTAAGAGGTGCAGAATTCTTTAGCGGTGGGGCTGCGAACGCGAGCGTCGAGTCGCTGATACGCACCTGCACATTGCCAACACCGCACTCTTGGACGACGCCGCCTGAGGCCTTCGGCGTGTTACCCAACTCCAGCCACACACGCGCCGTGCCCAAGGTCGGGTGCCCTGCGAAGGCGTATTCCTCGGTTGGGGTGAAGATTCGGACCCGGTAGTCGGCCTCGTCGTTAGTAGGTTCGAGCAGAAACGTCGTCTCCGAGAAGTTCGTCCAAGCTGCGATCCGCTGCATCTGCTCAGTGGTCAGATGGTCCGCCCCGCAGATCACCGCGAGAGGGTTTCCCGTGTAGGCACCGGTTGAGAACACGTCGAGTTCGAAGAAACTAAGGGAAGTCACTGAACCTACGCTACCAATGCGAAAACCTCCGACCCGGAATCCGGATCGGAGGTTTTCTCCTTGTACCCCGTACGGGATTTGAACCCGTGTTACCGCCGTGAGAGGGCGACGTCCTAGGCCGCTAGACGAACGGGGCGCGCTCGCTTTTTGCGACTTGCTAACAATAAAGGAAACTTCCCAATATCAACAAATCAGCACGTCAGACGCTAAAAACTACTCCACACCAAGCGCTGGTCCGAGCGTGTCCCAACTTGCCACTAACTCACGTCGGAACAAGCCGAAGTTGTGCGTCCCTTCCTTGAACTCGTACCAATCCGGGTCGATGCCATTGCGTCGTGCCTCTGCGATGAAGTGCAGCGAACACGCATACGCGAGTTGCTCATCAGGCACAAGAAGTGGCTCGGGCGAATCGACGACCTCAACGTCAAGCTCCGACGGCAAACCACGTGAGGCCGACAGAAAAATCTTCTTCCCCTTGAGCCCCTGAACATTGCGCACGGGCGAATGGGCGGCCCACGCCGGATCCCAGGAGCTGCCCCACATCTGTGCTGGGTCGCCCTTATTAATGCGCACGGTGCCGCTGGCGAAGGCCTGTCCGACAAGCCCAGTTGTCGACGGGCAGGAGGAATATGTTCCCGCAGCGACAAACCTGTCTTCCAAGGTGGCGATGTGCAGGGCTGGCCCACCGGACATCGAAAGGCCTGCGATGGCGTCGCGGCCGGTGCCGTGGAAGTGCTCGTCGATAAGCGG
>NZ_KV827986.1:0-64274 GCF_001836265.1 Corynebacterium sp. HMSC036E10 | reverse complement strand
CGTGGAAGTGCTCGTCGATAAGCGGCGGCAGCTCCTTGGTCAGATACGTCATCCACTTGTAACTGCCGTGCTTGTCGTGCGTTCCAGCCCAGTCGGCCTGCTGCGAGCCGATAGAGCCGCGCGGAGTGACCACATTGATGTGCTTGTCTGCGAAGAACTCAGAAGCGCGACCATCTTTCCACCACGGGGTCACCATTCCACCACCTGCGCCGCCCAGAAGGTAGAACGTCGGGCGCGGATCGGTGTTCTCAGGACCGCCTTCCGGCAAGATGAGTTCGTTTTCAATCTCCCGGCGCATCGATGGCGAGTAGACAGTGAGCACCCACACGTTGTCCTGCAAGTGCTCCAGTTTGCGGAACTGCGCAGGCGGCGCGTCCGAATCCGGGAACGTTTGGTCCACCACCGTGCTCGAGCCAAGTGACTGTGCCGCCCGGGAGCTGCCCTCGAACACAAAGCGTCCGAACAGCAGGTGGCCGAAAATACCGCTCATCATCGCGCCGATCAGGATGATCGGTATTGCTAGCGGCGGAGTATCCGGCCCAATCTGACGGAAGCCGTTGATCAGCGATGATCCCGTCCATCCAGGTGCTTCTTGCTTTTCGACGAGCCCAAGGCTCTCACGTGATTCCACCGCCGGTGCTGGCGTGGCGACGAGCAAGCTCACTGACGTAGTGGCTGCACACAGGGCCACACCGCGACGAATCATTGGTTTCACACGCCAAACTGTAGCCCAACAGCTGTCACGAACTCGACCCTGACGATTCTGACGAGCCTGACGAGCCGCGCTGCCCCAAAGGTTGTGGCGCTTCGCTTGGCAGCGGCGACTTTGTCACCGGTGTTTCGCGCTCAAACGGCTCCACATTCAACGCCGGACCGATAACGCGCCAGCTCTCACGCATGGACTTTTCAAAAAGCCCCCAACTATGTGTGCCCTCCACCTGTGGGTACCACTCCACATCCAAGCCTGCCCGCTTGGCTTTGTCGGCGAAATAGGCAGAGCACGCATAGGATGCCGCCTCAATGGTCACAGGCGGGCCAATGCGCTCCGATGATGTCTTCGACGCATCGATCGCGCCAGGTACCCCCTGGGCAGCGGCGATAAACAGCGCAGTGTCCCGCAATGCATCCAGGTTCAACACCGGCGAATGCGCCCGCCAGGCCGGGTCGCTCGACATGCCCCACATCTTCTTCGGATCAGCGCCATTCATCTTCAGCGCTTCACGCACGTAGGTGTCCCCCAGCATCCCGGTTGTGGCCGGGCACCCCGAGTAGGAGGCCGCGGCGGCAAAGCGCTCCGGCGCGATGGACGCGATGTTCAGCGCGGGCCCTCCGGACATGGAAATGACGGCGATGGCGTCGTGGCCGGTGCCGTGGAAGTGCTCGTCGATAAGCGGCGGCAGCTCTTTGGTCAGGTATGTCAGCCACTTGTTTCGCCCTGTTGCTTTATCTTCGCGATACCAGTCAGCCTGCATCGAGGACACCGACCCAATCGGTGTAACCACGTTGACCAACTTGTCCTGGAAAAACTCCTGGTAGTCCGAAGAATTACGCCACGACCATCCGTTCGCGGCACCGTCGGCCCCCATAAGAAGGTAAAAGGTCGGGCGCGGGGTGTCGTTGTCAGGACCGCCGGGAAGAATCACCTCGTTTTTCACTTCTTTGCCCATGGCGTGCGAATAGACGACGACCTCGTAGACGTCGTTTTCGATGTGCGTTAGGGACTTCAACTCGGCCGGACGCGCGTCCGGGTCTGGGAACGTATCGCTCAGCTGGTACGAACTGGACCCTCCGGATGAGCCGCCGACGCTGGAGCCTTCGTACATGGACGAGCCGAATACTCCCCCGCCGAGCGTCGTGAGAAACAGTGCCGGCACCGCAAGCAACGGAATCGTGGAAAACAAGCTAGACGCCGCTACTGGAACGCTGAGCGCGTCGATCACGCTTGAGCCAGTTTGACGCGCTCTGCCACTTAAAAACGACGGCAACAACCACAACATAGACACAAGGTACCTGCCGGGAAGACTCGAACGCGAAAACCTCCGACCTGGCGAACCAGATCGGAGGTTTTCTTCTTGTACCCCGTACGGGATTTGAACCCGTGTTACCGCCGTGAGAGGGCGACGTCCTAGGCCGCTAGACGAACGGGGCATTAGGACACAGAACGCAATTGCTCTGCAGCTGGCCTACCAGGACTCGAACCTAGAATGACGGTACCAGAAACCGTAGTGTTGCCAATTACACCATAGGCCATTGTTTTTCAGTCCTGACCTGCGCTTTCCGTTTCCGTTCCGCGCTGTCTGCCTGAACAACATGGAGTACTATAACCATGAATCGCTATGTGTACCAAATCCGCAGGCCACCGCATAGAAACGCGGTGGCCTAAACGTACGAAAACAACAGCGTTGTAGTTCCTACTCCGTAGCGCTCCTACTCTGCAGCCTGGTACGGCGTAACGGCGCGGGCAGCTTTGAGACGCTTCAGCGTGGACTCACGGCCAAGCAGGTCCATGGACTCGAACAGCGGCGGGGACACCGCGGCACCAGTGGTGCCCACGCGCAGGGCGCCGAATGCGACACGCGGCTTGAGCTCGAGGTCCTCGATCAGCGCCTTGTTCAGCGCTGCTTCGATGTTCTCGGTGGTCCACTCCCCCTCACCGATCGCCTCAAGCGCTGCAATACCGGCATCCAAAGGCTCGACGGCGGTGTCTTTGAGGTTCTTCTTTGCACTCTTCTCGTCCAGCACCAAGTCATCGTCCGCGATGACAAGGAACTTCAGCAGGTCGTACGCATCGGAGAGCACCTTGATACGGGTCTGCACGAGATCCGCCGCAATGGTGAACTTGTCTTCCGGGTAATCCGCTGGGAAGTCGGTGTACTCGGTGAAGTACTCGCGCAGGCGGTTTCGGAAGTCTTCCGGCTCAAGCAGGCGAATGTGGTCGGCGTTGATTGCTTCAAGCTTCTTCTGGTCGAAGCGGGCCGGGTTACCCAGCACGTCCGAGACGTCGAAGGCCTTGACAAACTCGTCGACAGAGAAGATGTCCTGATCCGCAGAAAGCGACCAGCCCAGCAGCGCGAGGTAGTTGATCATGCCCTCCGGGATGATGCCGTTGTCGCGGTGGTTAAACAGGTTGGATTCCGGGTCACGCTTGGAAAGCTTCTTGTTGCCCTGGCCCATCACGAACGGCAGGTGGCCGAACTCGGGGGTGAAATCCGTAATACCGATACGCTTCAGCGCCTCGTAAAGCGCGAGCTGACGTGGCGTGGAGGACAGCAGGTCCTCACCGCGCAGGACGTGGGTAATACCCATGAGCGCGTCGTCAACAGGATTGACCAGCGTGTACAGCGGCGCACCGTTAGAGCGGGCGACAACGTAGTCTGGCTGGGTTTCGGACTTGAAGGTGACCTCACCGCGCACAAGGTCGTTCCAGGTCCAATCCTGGTCCGGCATGCGAAGGCGCCAGACCGGCTTGCGGCCTTCGGCCTCAAAAGCATCGATCTGTTCCTGAGTGAGGTCACGGTCAAAGTTGTCGTAGCCCAGCTGCGGGTCGCGGCCTGCGGCCTTGTGACGCTCCTGGACCTCTTCGTTGGTGGAGTACGCCGGGTAGACCTCGCCGGCCTCGATGAGCTTGTTCAGCACATCGGCGTAGATGTCAGAGCGCTGCGACTGACGGTACGGCTCGTGCGGGCCACCGACGTTGATACCTTCATCCCAGCCAAGGCCGAGCCACTCGAGCGACTCAATAATCGCCTGGTAGCTCTCCTCGGAGTCACGGGCGGCATCCGTGTCCTCGATACGGAACACGAACTTGCCTCCGGAGTGCTTGGCTTGCGCCCAGTTGAACAGGGCGGTGCGGACCATGCCCACGTGTGGGGTTCCGGTCGGCGACGGGCAAAAGCGAACGCGCATATTGGGGTTTTCAGTCATGGGGCAATCGTAGCGCGCCATATGCATTGCGCTTGTCGACGCCCAACCACCCCCGGCGCTCACCGCCCAGGATCCAGCAACATATCGCGTTACTTCGGGTTGCGCATGAGGAAGCGCCACATTTCGTCTGCTGCAGACGGCGAGTACCACCAGAAGTGGTTCGAGCCATGCACCTTGATCACTTCCACGCCCTTGCGGCAGTTTCGCGACGACACCCGAGTCGCATTGTTGCCTGCCGGGCGCGAATCGACTCCCCCGAAGCACCCGTTGCGGCGCTCGTAGGATTTAAACAGCTCCGGCACCGGCAGCACTTGCTGGCCTCGTCGAGTAGTGCCGTGGTACGGGGTGAGTGTGTCGTTGGTGCCGTGAATGGCCATGAACGCGACCGGCAGGTTCTGGCAGCCACGGTTCACCGGGGCGTAGTACGCGCCGGACACGCCAGCAACGCCAGCAAACAAGTCCGCCATGTGGCAGGCGGAGACTGCGGCCATGCCGCCACCGGTGGACATGCCGGTGGCGTAGATCCGGCGTCGATCGATGTTGTAGTAGCGCTGGACGTCGTTGATCATTGCGCGGACAAAGGCGATGTCTTGGCCTGGACGTGTCGCTGCGGTTGCGGATCCCTCCCACGATGCTCCGATCGCGCGCGGGTAAACGATGATCGCGTCGCGGCCGACAGATGATTCACGCAGGCGTGAATAGTTACGAAAATTCTCCGTGGAATCCTGATATGCGGAGTACCCCACCATCACCGGGGTGGGACGTGCAGGGTTGTACCCTCGCGGCACCCAGACGAGGTAGCTTCGTCCCGCTACACGGACCTCGCCGTTGGCCCCGTTCGCCACCGGCGCCGGCGCTTGGGGCGCCCACGCACCGGGGAGATTCGGCGCGGGAATTTGCGGGGCGGGAACCGGGTTGATCGGCAACGATGAGCCTTGCGGCAGGGAGTCGTTGGCCATCTGGACAAACTTGTTCCACTCAGCATTTGCCTGGTTGACCGCGTTTGTAACTGCCTGATTCGCTTGCGAAGACAGGTCCTGCGCCTGTGCGGGAGCAGGGGTCACAGCCCCAGTGGCGATCATGAGCGTTGCCACGCTTCCTGCCAGCGCTCTACGGATCCTTCCGACCCGTTTCGCACCAACTGCCACATTGTTACCAATTTTCACACAGGCAACAATAAACCTGGGGTATATCCGAAGCAACTGATCCGACCGCACCTTTTTGCACGCCGCCGGTTAGAGTGTTTGCCCATGTCCGTCAACCCGCTTGCCGGCCCTCCATCCGGCCGCCCCGACACTGCGCCCGATTTTCTCCTTTCGCGCGCAGAAGGATCGGTCCGCACTCAAGGCGCCACCCGCACGTTTAGCGACGCCTGGGAAGCGAACAACGCGCTAGAGCGCGGCGAGGTGGAAATGGTTGTAGGTGCGCTCCCCTTTGACCAGGACTGCCCAGCGGCGCTCACTGTGCCAGAGCACATCATTCGGGAGCCAGGCCCGCTAGAGCCGCACCCGTATTACCGGATTGGCGCAGGTTCTCGCCTTCACGCAACGCTTATCGACGTCGACCCTTCCCCCGAGGAACATCTTCGACGCGTTGAGGCCGCAGTGGGTACTATCCGCAACTCCCTGTTGGACAAGGTTGTGCTTGCCCGTGCGGTGGACATCGCCTTCGACCCACCGGTTGATCCACGCCTCGTCGCGGCCAGGTTGATCGATCTGTCCTACACGCACGACGGTTTCATCGCGGACCTCACCCCATCTGGCCGCACGGGACATTTCCTAGTCGGCTCCTCACCCGAAGTCCTGGTGCGCCGCCGTGGCAACAAGGTGACCTCCTATCCCCTTGCAGGTTCGGCAGCACGTGTACCGCACGATCCGGCGGCGGACCGTGCCGCAGCGGAGGCACTGGCGTCGTCGCAAAAGGATTTCGACGAACACCGCTTCGTTGTCGAGCACATCCGCGAGGTCCTCGAGCCACTTTGCTCTGACCTGCAGATTTCAGAGCGCCCAATCCTAGAAAAGACCAGCGAGATGTGGCACCTTGCCACACCGATTAGCGGCACGTTGAAGGAACCGGCACCAACAGCGCTGGATCTGGCAATGCGTCTCTACCCCACCCCTGCTGTGTGCGGCACCCCACCCGCCGCCGCAGAAGCCCTGATTACCACCGCCGAATCGGATCGCGGTTTCTACGCCGGCGCGGTCGGATATACCGATGCCGCAGGTGATGGCGAATACATGGTTGCCATCCGTTGTGCGGAGGTCAACGGCGACGGCACACACGCCCGCGCCTGGGCCGGTGGCGGGCTCACCGCAGACTCCGACCCACAGGCCGAACTCGACGAGACTTCAGCCAAACTGCGCACGATCATGCGCGCGCTGGGCCTGTAAACACGGCCCAAAAGCGAGCCTGCGTTCTAGGCGCGCTCGACGGGGTTGCCCAGTTTGCCGATACCTGGGATCTCAACCTCGATGTAGTCGCCCGGAACCATCTCTGCGGTACCCGCCGGCGAACCGGTTGCAATGACATCGCCCGGCAGCAGAGTAAAGGACTGGGAGACCCACTCCACCATCTCTCCAACCGACTTGATCATCTGGTTCGAGTTGGAGTCCTGCTTGGTCTCCGTTTTACCGTCGTGGGTGTGGTGCGCCTTGATCGGCAGGTTGGCAAAGTCGAACTTATCCAGGTCCGTCTCAATCCAAGGACCGAGCGGACCGAAGGTGTCCATGCCCTTGGCGCGCGCCCACTGACCGTCCGCGAACTGGAGGTCACGCGAGGAGACATCGTTGATGATGGTCACGCCACGGATCACAGACTTCCAGTCCTCAGCCTTGACGTTTTTGCATGGAACGCCAACGACGAGCGCCAGCTCGCCCTCAAACTCGACGCCTGTGGCGAACTCCGGGATCTTAATAGCGGCACCAGGGCCAATCACGGCGGTCGACGGCTTGATAAAGATTGTCGGCGGCAGGTGCTCGGCGGATTGCTTGAACACCTCAGCTACGTGGTCCGCGTAGTTGCGTCCCACAGCGACGATCTTCGACGGTAGCGTCGGTGCAAGCAACCTCACCTGGTCAAGGTCGTATTCTTTGCCGGTGTACTCCGGCGCACTAAACGGCGTGCCCTTGATCGCCTTTGCGGTCGTTCCCGCATCGTCGATAACGGCGAACGTCATTCCTTCAGGTGTTGCAATTCGTCCAAAACGCATGTGATCGAGCATACAACCCCACTGTCATTGTGGCGCATTTGGGATTCACTGACGTCTACTGCGCGCTCAGCGCCAGGTACAACTCCGCGCACGCGATCGCGTCGGTAAGCGCGTTGTGGTTCGCGTAGTCGGGCAAATTGTAGCGCTGTCGCACGCGCGCAAGCCTGAGGTCCTCGCCGCGCGGATACGTACCCATGCGCTCCATGTGTCGCCGCTCCATCGCGAAGGTATCCACTACCTCGCTCTCGCGCAGGCCCCATCGCTTGCCCTTGACATCTTTTTGCAGCTTTGCGACGAAACCTAGCTCCATCTGCGCAAAATGGGCCAACAACTTGCGTCCTTCAAGGGCACGATCAAACGCGTCGAGTACTTCGGCAGCGACGACGCCTTTGTTCGCAATATCATCGTCAGTCACCCCGTGAAGCGTCACAGTATCGCCAACTTGGGCACCTGCGAGAACGAAGTACTGTGCCTGTGATAGATCGATCACACGGCCGTCGACGGGAACCCAACCGATGGAGACCATCTCATGCTTCTCCGGCTTGAGTCCGGTGGTTTCGACGTCGACGGCCAGCAGGGCATCGTCGATAAGCGCACGCGCTTTCGGTCGAAAGAACATCTCACACCGCCCGCGTCGGGTACTTCGATGCCAGCGCGTTCTGCAGCGACTTGATCACACCGAACGCATCGCGCAACGCGGCCCGATCCAGGGATTGCAACTGCTTCGGATCAATGCGGTAATTCGGCTCCTCCCCGGCGCGCACCTGCTGCGACTGGTGTTTCATGACAAGGTCCGAAAGGTACTCGTAAGCGTCTGCCAGATCCGACGCTCCCTTCGTCGATACCGCCTCGCCGGCAGAGGCACGCAGGCGTGTAGGCGTATCCACCGCACTGACACCGGCCACGATGGAGTACAACCGAGCCATCTGCACCACAGCGGCAGTACCACCGCGTTTGATGTCTAGCGTGTTCGCATACTCGCCGTCGCGCTCAAGCACGAAGCCACGGAAAAAGCCCACTGGAGGCTCTCGGAACGTAGCCAGAGCTGCCAAGTGTGTATGTAGACGGCGCGACCCGCGCGCCGACGACAACGCCGCCTCATGCACCTCATCAGCCAGCGAGCGCCACCCCTCGCCTGAGCCGAAGATCGCGCGGAAATCGAAAAATACCTGCGCGTGCAGCAACGCGTTCGGATCAGGTGCAGTGACCCAAGTGTGGAACATGCGCGACCACTGCGACTGCGTCATGCGCCACTTTGGGTTCGACGCCATCATCTCCCCCGGGCATAACGCCTGACCTGCATGCGCGAGACCCTCGCAGACAAACTGTGTCAGCGCGGTGAAGTACTCCCCATGTGTTTCTTCGTCGTAACTGTCCGCGAGGACCAACGCGTTGTCTTGGTCGGAGGCTGGCCCCATCTCCGCGCGAGCCTGACTGCCTACCGCGACAAAGGCGTACGGCACCGGTGCTGGCCCCAGCTGCTCCTCCGCTAGCTCTCCCAGGCGGCGAGCGATGGAATCCGCAATCGATGTCAGCAGGCGCTGTGTCTCAGCAGCGGACGCGCCTCGCTCAAAGAACCGCACAGCCACGTTTGCCGCCGCGTCATAGGCTCCCTCAAGTTCCTCATACGTACTCTGCTGCACATCTGCTGCCAAGTAGATCGGGTCTGCTTGCAGCAGGCGCATGATGTCGAATGAGGTCAGCACACCGCACACACCTCCGGCGCCTTCAACCGGCAGGTGGTGGATCCCCAACTCGCTCATCGCGAGCATCGCCTCAAACACCAACGCTGTTTCCGGGATGGTGCGCACTGGTGAGGACATCACATCTGCAATAGGCCGCGACGGGTCCATTTGCGCTGCGACAACGCGAGAACGCATGTCCTTGTCTGTGAGGATACCGATCTGCTCACCTCCGACGACGACGAGGCAACTCGCATCGTGCTCGTTCATCACACCGGCAGCGTGCGCGATTGATGCAGTTGCGTCACAGGTGACGGCAGGGCGGCCGTCGACAATATGCGCAATGGGCGTACGCAGCACACTCGCCGTCCCCCCATCACGCACCTCCTCCGCTGCTACTTTGAGACGACGAGACGCCGACTCAAAGAACCTGTGCAGCTCAGGATGCGCATCAAGCAGGCCTGTGAACTCCTCGCGCGGCAGCATGAGCAACACGCTGTCTTCCACCGCTTCCATCACATACTGCGATTCCCGCGGACCTACCAGCGTGGAGTAGCCGAAGTTCAGGCCTGTATCGCGACGGTCCAGCAGCAAGTTGTCATCGCTGACGATGTCAACCGCACCCGAGCGAATGATGTACAGCGTGTCGTTGGGCTGGCCGAGATCCACAACGACTTCACCGCGGCGCACATAGGTGATCCCCATCTGGGCGGGCAGGGCCCGGACCTTCTCTTCAGGGAGGCTTGAAAACGGCTCGTGCTGGGCCAGGAAGCCGTAGACCTCGTCCAATTCCACGCTCATGCCCGAAGCCTAGCGTGAGCACGACCCCCACACGGCGAATTCTTGGAAAACTACTGGTAGCTCACAAACCACGGGCGAGGATTCACGTCGGCATAGGTCTGCTCCGGAGTAAACATAGGAGAGTCCTCGTCGATAAAGTTCTTCCACGCCATGAAGTAGTTCGGGTCCAACCCCTGACGCAGGATGTTCCACGTGTCGAACTTCTGCTCCGGCAGCCCATGACCGTCCGCGTGAAGGACCCATGCAAGTTCCGGCTGCTCGGTGACAATGTTTTCGCGGTCCGGGTACATCCCGACCTGGAACTGGTGCAGAATCAATGCCTTCTGCGGCAGGTTGTTGTCGCGGACAAGCGCCGCAAGCCAGTCGGCGACCTCATTAATTTCGGCTGCGGTTGCGCTACCGATACGCGAAAGCGGCTGCTCACCAGGGTTTAGCTTCCATTCCGCATCAAGTGCCAAACCAACGTTCGGTCGCTTGAGCAGCTCCTCGTAGATCTTGGCCTGCTCCAGGAAGTTGCCCTGGCCCGGCTGCAGGTCGATTACGGCGTAGCCACCTGCGTCCACGATGGCATCCACATACGGGGCGATATCTTCCATCGGCGTCTCGTTGGAGTAGTTACCGTCGTCGCCCGGGAACTCCGATGCCACCGATGCAATGACCTCGAAGGCAGGAATGATCGGCTGATCCTCCAGCGGCTCGTACCAGGAGGCGTATTGCTTCGCCAGTTCAACTGCTGCGGCAGGGTCCTGCTCCCCCATCACTCCGAGCTCTGGGCCGTACGGATGGCCGTAGAGCGCAATCATGCGCCGGCCTGGGAACACCAGTCCGCCGCCACCAGGCAGTTCACCATTGGCGGCAAGTGCTGCACGCGCACGGAAGTTCTCGTTCGAGCCCCACTGGCGGCCAAGCGCGAGCACGTCCTGTTCCATAACATCGCGCATGCTTTGCGACGACGCCCGCGGGTCCGCAGCCGCCAACACCTGCACATCCGCACCTGCTGCGCGAGCTGTGGCCACCGACGCACGCGAGGAAACCGCTGTGGCAAACACTGGCGGCATCTGCAAGTCACGCGGGTTCTTTGCCTCGAGTGCCGCAATCGCCGCCACATCTTCTTCGGCACGCTCGGCTACGACCGGTTCAGTCGCTGCTACCGCGTCGTCATCGCCCGGAACCTCAATTACCCGGGACGCGCCAAGGCGTTCAACCTCAGCATCAATCGCGGCGTCGGTGCCATCGAGGCGCACCAGAAGCGGCGCACCTAGTTCCACTGCAATCGCGGCAGCCCGAAGCTGCTGATCGCGATCCTTCGCGGAGACCACCACCGTGTCCGACGACTCGAAGAAGCGCTGCGAGACTTCCACACCCGTGCCGTCGGCGTCCTGAACCACCTCGTCACCATCGGTGGCAAGGGCGTTCTTGGCGCCAGCATCGGACTGAGAGCCCCCACCGAGTCCTCCGTCGCCTGCGCCGCAGCCAGTCAGGGCAAGCGCAGAAGCACAGAAAATGGCAAGGGACGCACGTGTGATCTTCCGGGAAGAAACCATGCGCTCGACCCTACGCGACGGCGTCGACGATGCGCTCACCTACCTCGGTGGTACGCACCGGCGTGTCTCCACGTTGGGTCACGTCGCGCTCGACTGCTTCTTCGATGCGGGCGGCGTTGGTGTCGTCGCCAAGGAAGCGCAGCATCATCGCCACAGACAGAATCATTGCCGTGGGATCAGCAATCCCCTGGCCCGCGATATCCGGTGCAGAGCCGTGCACCGGTTCGAACATGGATGGGAACTCACGAGCAGCATTGATGTTGCCGGAGCACGCCAGCCCCACACCGCCCGCAACCGCACCTGCCAGGTCAGTCAGGATGTCGCCGAAAAGGTTGTCGGTGACAATCACGTCGTAGCGCGACGGGTCCTGCACCATGTAAATCGTTGCAGCATCGATGTGGTTGTAGTCCACCTCGACCTCCGGGAACTCCTGCGACAACTCGTCGACCACGCGCTGCCACAAGCCACCTGCGTTGACCAGCACGTTGGTCTTGTGCACGAGCGTGACCTTCTTGCGGCGCGTCATTGCCAACTCAAACGCGTACCGAGCAACACGCTCAGCGCCGAAATACGTGTTCTGAGAAACCTCGGAAGCAACTTCGTGCGGGGTGCCCTGACGCAAGGTACCGCCGTTACCAGCATAGAGCCCCTCGGTACCTTCACGGACCACAACAAAGTCGATCTCACCAGGGTTTGCGAGCGGGCTCGTCGACGATGGGTAGAGCTTCGACGGCCGCAGATTAACGTAATGGTCCAACTTGAAACGCAGCGGCAGCAGCAGGCCGCGCTCGAGCACACCCGCAGGCACGCGCGCCGGGTCGCCGATCGCGCCGAGCAGAATCGCATCGTGTTCGGCGAGGCTTTCCAAGTCCTCGTCCGTCAGCAGCTCGCCGTTGCGCAGGTAGCGGCGCGCTCCGAGGTCATATTCGGTGGTCTCGACGTCATCGCGCACAGCATTGAGGACCTTGAGCCCCTCCGCCATAACTTCTTGGCCGATACCGTCGCCAGCAATCACCGCGATTTTCATATTCTGGGACACCTTTCTCACTGTGTAGATTCTGGCGCCCACATTAGCACTCCTTAGCGCTTGGGTTTAACGATTCCGCTCCGACTGACGGATACGAAACGCCAACTCCTCACTCGAGCCGAATTGCGCCCCCAGCGCAATAAGCGACTTATCAGAAAGCCCCGCCATGGCGAACAACGTCGCCTCCGCTTTCCGCGGATCCGGCAGCGGCACGATCTCCACCGCGGCACCGTAACTCCTCGCATTCGCAATCGCGGGTATCGACGACTGCCACGTGGCCACCACCTTCGGCGACATATGCGCATCCCGGCGCGATTGGACGGGAAACGGTTGCGCTTGGGCGCCGGGTTTAGCCACGGGATCTGCCCAGGTAGCACGTAGCCAAGTGGGATCGTTACCGTTGAGTTCGGCGACTGCGCGGGCACTGTCAGCAGGGTCATCGATAGTGCGTTCAACGAAGCGCAGCGAAGTCATCTCGCCGAGCGCGCGCATCCCGCCGGGGTCGCGTCGGATACGTACTGCACCAGATGCGGGAGCCATAGCGACATCACCGATAGTTAAGACGGTCACCGTGTGCATGTCGGCGATCATGGAGACGTATTCGGCGTGGCGTGCTCCGTCGTAGACCATCATCGGGGCATGTGCGGTCACTGCGATGGAGGCTGCGCGAAGTTGCGCCTCCGGGGTGTCGTCGGAAAGCACGAGTGTTTCGGAGCGCGGGAAGAACAACTTCGCGGTTTCCATGCCAAGTGGGTCGTCGAGCACCACCGGGTGAGGCTCAAACGTTTTGGAGACATGCCCTGCGACGTTGACGCTACGGGCGCGATCGTAAGGGCCAAGTTGGACATCCGGAGTGCATGCGGCGAGCAGTACGCCCGCCGATAGCACGGCAAGCGATGCGTACCCGGAATGCTTCACCGGTCCTCCTTCGTGTCTCTCCCCTGTGCTGTTCCTATTCTGCGTCGTCGCACAATCCTTCGTCGCTGAGAACGTTGCGGTCCATCGCGTATTCAATCATGCCGATGAACCGTTCACGACGATCAGCGATAAATCGCTCCCAGTTAGATGTCAGCAGTGCTTCTGGGTCGACTTCGTGGCTTTCGAGCAGGGCGTCAAAGTCATCGTCGTCAAGCAGCGACTTGGACTGCAGCCTGGGCAGGTAGCGTTTCGGCTCGTTTTGCTCAATGACGACCTCGGTACGACGGCCCATCGGCGTGCGGTTGAGCACGCTGTCGGCCAGCTGCTCGTCGACACCGAATTCGCGCAGGTACTCCCACGGGAAGATCTGGCCGAAGCGAGGTTTCAGTTCGGCCACTGTGGATTTGTCGAAGTGCTCTCCAGTGCGCCAGTCACGCGCGCCGCGTGCCATCAGTAACGAATACAGCCCACGGTAGATCCCACTGTCCGCGGTTGCGGTATAGAGACGGGATTCGTGGAAACGTGCATCGGCGACCGTACGTGGCTCGGCGTCGGTCTCTCCGCAGACCCACGGGATGACTTCAGAGACGTCTACGCCGATGCGGATTGTCGGCGCGTGCGCGGCATAAAGCTCACCGAACACGCCGCACCAGAACCAACGGTTGAGCCTGTCACCGACTTCCTTCTTTCCTGCAAGTTCGGGACGTTCGGCCAGGCGCGCAAGCATAACCGCGAGCGGGATGAGTTGCGCAGGGTAAGGGACTTGATCCGCAGCGACGATACGTCGCTCCTGCAGGAACTGGGCGACCGCAACGAACCCGCGGGCCATCTCATCGGCATGTGCACGGTAATCCTCGATCGTGATGTTGAGGATGTCACCACGGTGGCCCAAAGCAGGCCCCTGCCGACTGGTCAGCAACAGTGACAGTGCACGCAGGAATTCCACACGGCCGATGCCCTTGAGCACGTCATAGCAATCAAACTGGGCTGCGAGTTCTTCCCAGTGGCTAGCCAAGTCGAACGTCGGGTCTTGGGTTGCATATGTCGCGGTAAGGAGCTCGAACACATCCATCTGCACACCTGCCGAGTTAGCAAACGCAAAGATCTGCCCCACTCCCTCTTGTGCAGTATCGCGGTCCAGGCGGATCATTGGAATGTCGTACGCAGGCAGCTCACGCATCACCGCATTGATAAATCGCTTCACGGCAGTACGCACCTCGTCGTGTTGTGCATGTGCCGCCATATCGACGAGGAGATCGTTGCCCTCTTTCCAGAGCAACATCGAAACCGGCATCACAGCGTGCTCGATCATGTCATCGCGATTTCGGATGCCACCTGGAATGTCCGGCCCAAAGTGGGATCGGACATTCCCTTCCCCATCGACAGCAAACACGGCTTCCACCGGCATCGGCGTGTGTGCCACCGCCGCTCGTACGTCCACCATGAACTTCCGGGAAATCGGTCGCCCAAGATAGTCCACCGTGCTCACCTCCCCATCACCCTTAAATGCGTGAAAGAGCGACGTGAGGCGCTGTTGGCCGTCGAGAAGCAACAGGCCCGGTTCCACTCCAGCAACATTCACCCCCTCAAGCGGGCGTGGTTTAAAACGCTGCTCCGCGTTGCGAGTATCGAGCGCGAGGAAAGAACCGACCGGGTAGCCACGCAGCACGGAGGTGACCAACGTGCGCACCCGATCCACGTCCCACAGGTATGAGCGCTGAAAATCAGGCAGCTGCAGCTCGCCGCGCTCAGCGCGGGAAAATAGATCCTTGAGCGAATAGCTCGGCGTAGTAAAGCCCATATGCCTTAGCGTAGGACAGAATCAGCACACCGTCTCGTGCTCGATGTGCTCTGGCAGCTCAATTTGCACTGTCGCATGCTCCACACCCAGCCGGTGCAACTCCGCCTGAACCCGATCCAGCAACTGATCGCGGTCTTCTCCTTCCGCCGCCACAATGTGAACCGTTGCAATCACCGACACCCCGTCAAGCGTCCACAAGTGCAGGTCATGCAAATCCCTCACCCCAGGCAGTGCACGTAACTCAGCCTCGACTTCCTCGGCGTCAAACCCTTCGGGCACACGCTCCAGCATCACACCCACCGACTCCGCCATGAGTTTCCACGCACGAGGAACAATCAGGCCCGCGATCAGCAACGACGCAATGGGGTCAGCCGCAGTAAAGCCGGTCAACGCGACAATTGCGCCGGCCCCCAGCACGGCGATAGACCCGAACATATCCACCAACACGTGGAGGTATGCACCGCGTACGTTGATCGACTCCTTTTGCTGGGAGTACAAAATCCACGCCGACAACGCGTTCGCCGCAAGGCCGATCGCGGCGATGATCATCATCGGACCCGTATCAATCGGGGCTGGATCCCGCAGCCTGCGCAAGGCCTCGATTGCAATCCAGACGGAGACTGCCAGCACTGTCGCGGCATTAATCATCGCCGCGAGCACCTCGACACGGCGGTAGCCGTAGGTCGCGTATGACGTGGCTGCACGCTTACCGACGAGCACCGCCGCCATCGCAATGATCAGCCCGGTCGCGTCCGACAACATG
The DNA here is from genome assembly GCF_001836265.1 of Corynebacterium sp. HMSC036E10. Taxonomy (NCBI): domain Bacteria; kingdom Bacillati; phylum Actinomycetota; class Actinomycetes; order Mycobacteriales; family Corynebacteriaceae; genus Corynebacterium; species Corynebacterium sp. HMSC036E10. The sequence continues at coordinate 48,606 of NZ_KV827986.1, read as the reverse complement.
TGCATCGCATCCGCAAGCAGCGCGACCGATCCCGAAATCACACCTCCGACCAACTCCGCAACAAAGACCGTTGCGGTAACGGCAAGTGCAGCGCCGATCGCCTTCGTCGGCGCGTCAACACGTGCGCCATGAGCATGATCATGATGAGCGTGATCTGAATGGTTGTGCATAACGACAACCATAGAACACCAACACGTTAATGACAATTTATTGAAAATCGCTGCCGGGATGCTTTCCGCAGCGCTCACGAGGAGAAACGAATCCTTCGCGCCTCCCCGGGGCGAAATCCTGCCGAGCCAAATCGTCATACTTTGTTACAGTGGGCGACCGTTCGCATATCCGAGCACGTCACGGGCGGTTCACCATGAATCCGCCCCGAGCGGCGCGGATAAGTAATAACGAAAGGAATTAGCAAATGACTACCCCGAACCCGAATCAAAACCCGAACGACCCGACCGAGGATGTTCGCGTCGAGCGCACTACCCCTGAGGCTTCGACCACCGCACCGGCGCGTCCGGCTGCTGGCTCCACTGCAGTGACTGACGACGATAACGGTGGCGGCGGATGGTGGAAGTGGCTCCTGGGCATTCTGGCAGCACTCCTGCTTTTGGCCTTGCTGTGGAACCTGTTTACCGGCGACGACACCGAGGGCGACGCCACCGTAGACACCTCCACCACGACTGCAGCCACCGAGGTTGTTAACGAGACCACCACGGTCGAAGACGGCACCGTTACCGAAACCGCACCGGCCGAGGACGCCGCTGGGGACGCCAACACTGACGCCAACGAGGCCGACGCTACCGCGACCGAGACGACAAACGTCGTCGAGGAGGTCATCGACTCCATCGCACCGGAAGGCGCCCAGGAGGAGGCTCCGGCTGACGCACCGGCCACCAACTAATTATTCGGCGCGATCCGACTACCCCGCACCCACTCTCCGGGCGCGGGGTTTGCTCTGCCGTGCGGGCTTGTGCGGGAGAAGCACGACAAAGCCCTCGAATCACATTGATCCGAGGGCTACGTTTACCTGCCGAATTAGCGGGCAGTGTCGGTAAGCGGGTTCTTCACCCAGCTCATCATGTCGCGAAGCTCTGCACCGGTCTTCTCAATCGGGTGCTGTGCAACCTTGTCGCGCAGACCCTCGAGCTCCTTGTTGCCACCCTCAACGTTGGCGACGAGGCGCTTGGTAAAGGTGCCGTCCTGGATATCCTTCAGGATGTCGCGCATACGATCCTTCGCCGAGGCGTCGATGACACGCGGACCAGAGAGGTAACCGCCAAACTCTGCCGTGTCAGACACGGAGTAGTTCATGTTGGCAATGCCGCCTTCGTAGATCAGGTCGACGATCAGCTTCATCTCGTGGAGGCACTCGAAATACGCCATCTCCGGCTCGTAGCCAGCCTCGACCAAGACGTCGAAGCCGGTCATGATCAGGTCCTCGAGGCCACCACAGAGCACTGCCTGCTCACCGAACAGGTCGGTGACAGTCTCGGCCTCGAAGGTGGTCGGGATAACGCCAGCGCGTGCGCCACCGATTGCGGCAGCGTAGGACAGCGCAAGCTCACGGCCGTTGCCCTGCGGATCCTGCTCCACGGCGATCAGGCAAGGCACACCCTTGCCGTCGGCGAAGGTGCGACGCACCAGGTGGCCCGGACCCTTCGGGGCAACCATGCCGACGGTGATGTTGTCTGCCGGCTTGATCAGGCCGAAATGGATGTTCAGACCATGCCCGAAGAACAGGGCGTCGCCGTCCTTCAGGTTCGGCTCGATGTCCTCTTCGAAGATCTTGGCCTGGGAGGTATCCGGGGCGAGCAGCATGATCACGTCAGCCCATGCAGCTGCCTCAGCATTCGTCTTCACATCAAAGCCGGCCTCGCGGGCCTTTTCTGCGGACTTGGAGCCGTCGCGAAGGCCAACAACCACCTCGACGCCGGACTCGCGCAGGTTCTGAGCGTGCGCGTGACCCTGGGAGCCGTAGCCGATGATTGCAACCTTCTTGCCCTGGATCAGGGACAGGTCTGCGTCTTGGTCGTAAAGCACTTCAATAGCCATAGTTCTCGCTTCTTTCTTCATTCTGTGAGACGGGCGTTTCACATTATGACACAGCCGCCTCAGTTTGTGGGTGTTTTTAGTCCAATGGAGCCAAAGTTTTAGCGCCACGCGTCAGCGCTACCGTGCCTGATCGGGCAAGCTCGCGGATACCGAACGTATCCATGACGTCCAAAAACGCCTTCAACTTCGGTGACTCACCGGTGGCCTCAATAACAACAGAGTCCACCGCAACATCGATCACGCGCGCTCGGAACAGGTTGGCAGCGTCCACCACCTGCGGACGTGTTTGATTGTCCGCGTTGACCTTGACCAGCAGCAGCTGGCGGCCGACCGTGGTGTCGTCGTCAAGCTGCTGCACCTTAAGCACCTGGATCAGCTTGTAGAGCTGTTTGACGATCTGCTCGACAGAACGCTCCGTTGCATCGACCACCACCGTCAACCGGTTCACGCCCTCTTTCGACGTCTTCGCCGAAACGAGCGAGACCAGGTTGTACCCGCGACGGGTAAACAGGGCGGTAACACGGGTGATAATTCCGTCAACGTCCTCAACCAGCACTGAAAGCGTGTGGCGAGTGATTGCATCTGGTTGTGTCATTGTTAGTTCCCTTCCTGCTCCGCCGCAGCGGTCTCGATGGCCTCGCTGATTGCCTGCGGCGACTCCGCAGCCGACTCCTCATCATCGAAGAACGGGCGCATTCCGCGCGCATACTCAATGTCACTATTCGACGAGCCCGCAGAGATCATCGGCCACACCTGCGCGTCCTCGCCCACGATGAACTCAATGACCACCGGGCGATCGTTGATCTCACGCGCACGTTGGATCGTCGGCAGCACGTCTTCTTCCTTCGACACCCGGAACGCAACCGCGCCGAGCGCCTCCGACAACTGCACAAAGTCCGGAACGTAGGTTTCCCCACCCAACTTCGTGTGAGAGTAATTGCCGTCGTAGAACAGCGTCTGCCACTGACGCACCATGCCCAGGTTGCCGTTATTAATCAGTGCAACCTTGATCGGAAAGCCTTCGAGCGCAGCGGTGGTGATCTCCTGGTTGGTCATCTGGAAACAACCATCGCCGTCGATCGCCCACACCTCTGCATCCGGGTGCGCTGCCTTCGCACCGAGCGCAGCCGGAATGGAAAAGCCCATCGTGCCAGCACCACCAGAGTTGATCCAGTGGCGCGGCGTTTCAAAGTCCACAAACTGCGCAGACCACATCTGGTGCTGGCCCACACCAGAGCAGTAAATTGCGGCCGGCCCGGCGGCCTTGGACAGCGTCTCGATCACAAACTGCGGAGCGAGCGTGCCGTCCTCGTTCTTGTCATAACCGCGCGGGAAACGACGCTTCAGATCCTGCAGACGCTCAATCCACGGCTCAATCGACGGCGCCTTGGTCTTTCCGGATTCCTCAAAGTAATCGGTCAGTTCCGACAGCACACGCTTGGCATCGCCAACGATTGGGACGTCCACCGCGCGGATCTTGCCCACCTCTGCAGGGTCGATGTCAGCGTGAATGACCTTGGCGTGCGGCGCAAACGTATCGGTATCGCCGGTCACGCGGTCGTCGAAACGCGTGCCAACAGCAATGAGCAAGTCGGATTCCTGGAAGGACCCCACCGCCGGCACCGAACCGTGCATACCCGGCATCCCCAGGTACAGCGGGTGCGACTGCGGGAACGCTCCGAGCGCCATCAAAGTCGTAGCCACAGGAATCCCGGTCGCCTCAACAAACTCGAGCAGCTGCTTGTTCGCATTCGCCTTCACAACACCGCCACCGATGTAAAGCACCGGACGCTTTGCCTCGGCAATCATCTTCGCTGCCTGGGCAATCTGACGGTTGTGCGGCTTCGTGTTCGGCTTGTAGCCAGCCAACTCGATCTTCGGCGGCCACTTAAACTCAATCTCCGCGTTCTGCACATCCTTCGGGATGTCCACGAGCACCGGGCCCGGACGGCCAGTCGAGGCAATATGGAACGCCGCCGCAAGCGCGAACGGGATCTGCTCCGGGTCGGTCACCATGAAGTTGTGCTTTGTAATCGGCATCGTGATGCCGCGGATGTCCGCCTCCTGGAACGCATCGGTACCCAAAAGCGACGAGCCAACCTGGCCCGTGATCGCCACCATCGGCACCGAGTCCAGGTAAGCGTCCGCGATCGGTGTTACCAAGTTCGTCGCACCGGGACCAGACGTAGCAATACAAACGCCGACCCTTCCCGAGGCCACCGCGTATCCCTCTGCTGCATGGCCCGCCCCTTGCTCGTGGCGCACCAACACGTGGCGTAGTTTCGTCGCCCGATACAGGGCGTCGTAAAGAGGAAGCACCGCGCCACCCGGAAGGCCGAACACAATTTCCGTGCCAAGCTCCTCCAGGCTGCGAACGACCGCGTCCGCGCCTTTCATCCGCTCCGGTCCATTGCTCTCCGTCGACGGGGATGGTTGTGAACCTGCCACCGTTGCACTCCTTGCGTTCGAATTACCTAAAAATAAAAGCCCCCGACGAGCGGTGTGCTCTCGAGGGCGCTTGTGTCTGCGGCGTGTAAAACGAACCCGCTACGGCAAGCGCCGCGTGGGTACAATAATTACAAGTCGCTGATTGATCACGTACATGACAATAGTGAGCCAGCCCACCCCTCGCGTATTTTTATTCACAGAAATCACGCGTATCGACGACACCCCGTCGCATCCCGTTACTTCCCTCGGCATCAACGTGACTAGCATGCCGGAGTATGACAGCCACGCAGGGAACGCCCCCGACCACCCAAAAAGTGTTCAAACCAACCCGTGAGCACATCCTCGCCATCGCGCTCGCAACCGGCATCGCACTCATGGGCATCATGTGGGCGCCGAAATATCTCATTTGGCTCCTTCTTATCCCCATTGTGTGGCTCGCATGGGTACTCTGCTCCTCCACCACAGTGGATAACAAAGGAATTAAAACCCGTTACCTCGTTCGCAAAAATGCCTTTCTTCCTTGGGAAGACCTGGCCGGCATCGCTTTCAAGGGAACTTCCGCACGCGTCGCTGCAAAAAACGGCACCGAGTATCCCCTGCCTGGCGTAACGTTCAACTCATTGCCCGCGCTCGCCGAGGCATCCGGAGGACGAATTACAGACGTCATCGCATCCGCCGAGCAAGCAGCAGACGGCAAGTACGAAATCATTGATAAAGACGGCGACCGCATCCTGCTTACTCGCGAGGAATACGATGCCTACCTCGCAGAACACCCCGATCTGCCGGGACCTCGCCCGGCCGCGAACGAACCTAAGGAGTAAACCGTGATCCCCCTTCGCTCACGCGTCACCACCGTTGGCCGCCAAGCAGCCGGAGCCCGTGCCCTGTGGCGCGCTACAGGCACCGGCGAGCACGAGTTTGGCAAACCCATCGTTGCCATCGTGAACTCCTACACGCAGTTCGTGCCTGGCCACGTTCACCTGAAACATGTTGGTGACATCGTGGCCGACGCTGTCCGCGCCGCAGGCGGCGTACCCAAGGAGTTCAACACCATCGCGGTCGACGACGGCATCGCCATGGGCCACTCCGGCATGCTGTACTCGTTGCCCTCGCGCGAGATCATCACCGACTCGGTGGAGTACATGGTCAACGCCCACACCGTGGATGCCATGGTGTGTATCTCCAACTGCGACAAGATCACCCCAGGCATGCTCAACGCCGCAATGCGTCTGAACATCCCCGCCGTCTTCGTCTCCGGTGGCCCGATGGAGGCCGGCAAGGCGTTTTCTGTCGGCGGTGTGACTAAGCCGAAGTCCGATCTCATCGACGCCATCGCGCTTTCCGCTAACAACGACGTCAGCGACGACGAGCTCGACAGTATCGCCAACAACGCCTGCCCCACCTGTGGTTCCTGCTCCGGCATGTTCACCGCTAATTCCATGAACTGCCTCACCGAAGCACTTGGCTTGTCACTGCCGGGCAACGGCACCACCCTGGCAACCCACACCGCACGCCGCGAACTCTTCGAGCGCGCTGGCCAGACCATCATGGACCTTTGCGAGCGCTACTACGGCCAGGGCGACGAATCCGTCCTGCCCCGCAACGTGGCCAACGTCCATGCATTCCGCAACGCCATGGCGCTCGACATGGCAATGGGTGGTTCCACCAACACCATCCTGCACATCCTGGCCGCAGCACAGGAAGGCGAGATCGACTTCGACCTGGCAGATATCGACGATCTGTCACACAAGATCCCCTGCCTGTCCAAGGTTGCCCCGAACGGTGAGGCACACGTGGAAGATGTCCACCGCGCAGGCGGCATCCCGGCCATCCTGGGTGAGCTCAACCGCGCTGGATTGCTGCATGATGATGTGCATTCGATCACGTACTCGTCGCTAAGCCAATGGCTCGCAGACTGGGACATCCGCGGCGGCAGCGCTACCGAGGAAGCGCTCGAGCTCTTCCACGCCGCACCGGGCGGTGAGCGCACCACGAAGGCATTCTCACAAAGCGCGCGCTGGGAAAGCCTGGATACGGATGCGAAAAATGGCGTCATCCACGACGTCGAGCACCCGTTTACCTCCGACGGCGGCCTTGTCGTCTTGCGCGGCAACCTAGCCCCGGACGGCGCCATCCTGAAAACCGCAGGCGTCGAAGAAGGCTTATGGGAGTTCACCGGTCCAGCACGCGTCGTCGATTCGCAAGAGCAAGCTGTGTCCATGATCCTCAACCACGAGGTGCTCGAAGGCGAGGTTGTGGTCATCCGCTACGAGGGCCCAGCAGGTGGACCGGGCATGCAGGAAATGCTCCACCCGACGTCATTCCTCAAAGGCGCTGGCCTGGGCAAGAAGTGCGCACTGATCACGGACGGCCGCTTCTCCGGAGGCACCTCCGGTCTGTCCATTGGCCACATCTCCCCCGAAGCTGCCGCAGGCGGCCTGATCGGCCTGATCCAAAACGGCGACACAATTGCCATTTCAGTGTCCAACCGCGAACTGAAGCTGGATGTGCCGGAAGCAGAGTTGGAAAAGCGCCGTGAAGCTATGGAAGCCTCCGACAACCCCTGGACACCGAACCGTGTCCGCGAGGTTTCGAAGGCTTTGCGTGCATACGCCAAGATGGCAACCAGCGCCGACAAGGGCGCCGTCCGCCAAGTGGACTAAACGCAGCGTGCGTGTGGTTTAGGCAAACGGGTTAATCCCGGTGCCGAACCACCACGCCGCACCTGCTGCGGCAAGACCCACAATGGCGCAGATCCAGGACGATGCCAGCGGGCGCTTCGCCCAGCCACGCGAAGCATCGATGCCGTAGCGGCCCGGGCCGGTGAACTGTACAGCGAGCGATGCCGCGAGCAGCATGACCGGAACCCACGTCTCCGGCGTCCATGCGAAGACGTTAAAGCCATCCGTCTGACCGTTGAATGCGTGCAGCGCCAAAAAGCCGGTGACGGCGATCGCCACAGCTGCCGCAATCGGTCCGAGCAGACCAAGGACCAAGAACACGCCGGCCGTGAGTTCGAGGGTGGGAACAACAACAGCCAGGCCGTTGCCGTACGGGTAGTTGGCGAATGCATTTTCTAGGCCGGCGATACCGTCGTTGCCGCCGAGTCGGAAGAACACTGCGACGGAATCAATAATCAGGTACGCGCCGAGGAACAGACGCAGCAGCAGCAAGCCGAAATCAGTCGTGCCACGGCGGGCGTCTTCCTCCTCTACTGCAACCGGTGCCGGATCCACCGCAACCGGCTCGACCGGCTCCTCCGCATAGGTTGCGGGGGCTGCCGGTGCGATGGTTTCAGATTCACGGATGAACGCGGATGTCACCGGTGCCGGGTCGGATGAGTATGCAGACGCCGAGGGGACCGCAGTAGAGCCTGCGGACGGCGCAGAGGCTTGTGCTGCCTTATCGGCACTCAGGCGCACCTCGTCGCCCGTCTGGGAAGTCTGCGGAAAAATCTCCGTCGCAGCATCCCCCTTGTATTCGGGCACGTCAGCGACGTTTTCCAGGTTGTTCAGATCGTCGGGTGTGAGATCGCGTGGATTTTTAGCCATGGCCTACAACTTAGGCGAAAACTTCGCTGTGATTTGTCAACTCGCCGGGGTGCGCTGCACCGATGTCAACAAACCTAGTTAGCCAAGCCCGTGTAATGGTGTTACCCTGCTACGCGCTCTAAATCTTTTACGCAAATTTATATAAGGATTGTTTATCGATGAGTAAAACGCTCAAAGTCGCCCTCGCGCTCGTGGGCCTGACTGTCGGCGCTGGTTTTGCCTCCGGGCAGGAAGTCATCCAATACTTCCTTGCCTTTGGCTACAAGGGCATCATCGGCGCCGCCATCGCAGGTGCCGCGATCGCAATTTTCAGTGGTTGGGTCTACCAGCTCGGTTCCTACTACATGGCCGATGACCACAGTGCCGTGTTCAAGAGTGTCTCGCGTCCGTGGATTGCTAAATACATGGACATCACCACCGTGTTCACGCTGTTCTGCATCGGCTTCGTCATGGTCGCCGGTGCTGGCGCGAACCTCGAGCAACAATTCGGCCTGCCAACTTGGGCCGGATCGACCATCATGGTTGTGCTGCTGCTCCTGTCCGGTCTTCTTGACATCGACAGGCTCACGAACGTTTTCTCCTTCATCACGCCGCTGCTGATCATCTGCCTGCTCGCCGCGTTTGTGATCACACTGACGAACATCCCGTCCGACTTCGGATACATCAACGAGATTGCACAGCAGAACCAAAGCGCATCAGGCACGTTTGGTAACTGGCTGATCACCGCGTTGAACTACGCAACCCTGGTCATGATCATGGACGTTTCCATGATGCTCGTCTTTGCTGGCTCCCACATGAACCCTGCACAGGCCGGTAAGGGTGGCCTGCTGGGCGGCATTATGTTCGCTGTCTTGCTGCTGATCCTCACGTTCATTCTGTTCTGCAACATGGCAGACGTGATGGACGCAGACATGCCGCTACTGATGGTCTTCGACAACATGCACCCGGCAGTGGGCGTGTTCGTCTCCATTGTCATCTACCTGATGATTTACAACACCGCCGTCGGCATGTTCTACGCCAGCGGTCGTCGCCTCAGCCACGACAAGCCGGGCAAGTTCCGCCCGTACTACTTCGCGGCGGTTCTCGTCGGCTACGCCCTGTCCTTCATTGGCTTCGCTGACCTGCTTGGTTGGGTTTACCCGGTTCTGGGCTACCTCGGTCTTGCCCTTGGCATTGCTATGGGTGTGGCTTGGTTCCGCGACCGCAAGAACATCCAGGAGGAGACGGGACGCCGCGAGCGTCTTGCAGAGCTTGCCGAGACCGCGCTCGATCCGGAAGGCGAGCCGCTGACCCGCGCCGAGCGCAACGAAGTCGACGAGCTCACCGGCGATTCCCACATGGGCGGCCAAGACCTGTGGCAGTCCGTCCAGGAAGAGGTTGCTGCGGATCTGCACGCGGACTCTTCCAGCGAATTCGATATCGCGGACGTGCCTGCGCTCGATCCGGAGTCTGAGTCCTACGAGGGCGCACCCGATACCCCGGGCGACGAAATCCACTGGAAGTCCTACGAGGAGATGTACAAGACTGGCGAGTTCCCGGCCGTCAAGCCTCAAAACAAGTAGCACTGCTTGACGACGACTCCCCCGCCCCGGCCATCCACCACACTGGCCGGGGCTTTCGCGTTTCGCGGTTACATCTCCCAGGGATTAACTAGCTCAACGCCCATCGACTCAAAGCCAGGGGTATTCCGTGTCGCAACGATAAGGCTATGTACTTGAGCGGTAGCAGCGATAAAAGAATCCGCAGTCGCTTTCGGGTCCGGGACGTGCATCGCAGCCGCCACAGAGGCTACGTCCTCATCAAAAGGAAGAATGCGCCCTTTGAATTGAACTTTAACTTGACCATTGAACCAGTCGCGCAACCTTTCAGCCTGCACTGGATCCGTACGTTGCTTGAGCAGAATTCCTCTTTCGATCTCAAAAACTGAGATGGAAGAGATGTATACGTTTCCCTCTGCCAGGTTGTCGGCCCAACTCGCCACTCGAGGATTCACTCGGCCGGGCGGCTTCCGCAGCTCACTAATAACGTTGGTATCGAATAAATACCTCACAGGTCGAGACTCCGCACTTTAAATTCAGCTCGCGGAGGGTCGAATTCTATATCTTCATCCTTCATTTGAACTGCTTTCACCCACCCAGTTTCTGACGATGAGAGCCGACGATAGTCGTCGATCGACAGCAGAACGTGTGACGGCTCCCCACGATCAGTAATGATCACAGGGTGATCCAGCGCGGCGCGCTTCGCGGCACTGACATCCCGATTGAATTCTCTGGCGGAAATAGCGGTCATAACACGCCTCCCTGCAGGTACGTACCTACAGGATATGAATTGTTACCATTACCTACAACCCACCAAAGAAGAACCAGCCGGCCCCGTACGTAAGTCGGGGCCGGCTGTGTGGTGTGTCGCTGAAGGTTACTCGGCGAGCTTCTTGGCGATGAGCTGGTTGACCTGGCCCGGGTCTGCCTTACCCTGGGTGGCCTTCATCACGGCACCGACGATTGCGCCGGTGACCTTCTTGTTGCCTGCGCGGTACTTCTCCACGATGTCCGGGTTGGCAGCAAGTGCTTCGTCTACAGCCTTTTCAATGGCGCCGTCGTCGCGCACAACCTCAAGACCACGCTTTGCGACGACCTCATCAACGTTGCCGTCCCCCTCAATCACACCGTCGATCGCCTGGCGGCCGAGCTTGGTGGTCAGCTTGCCCTCCTTGACCAACGCAACCACGCGTGCGACGTCGTTCGGGGTAACGCCAAGCGCGTCCAGGTCTTTGCCTGCTTCATTGGCCTTGCCCGCGATGTAGGACACCCACCAGGAACGAGCCTCGTCCGGGGTCGTGCCAGCTTCCACTGTGTCCACGATGAGATCCAGCGCACCAGCGTTGACCAGATCACGGAATTCCTTCTCCGGCAGCTGCCACTCCTCCTGGATGCGAGCGCGGCGCACCCACGGCAACTCGGGCAGGGTCGCACGGATTTCCTCAACCCACTCCGGCTTCGCGATCACCGGCGGCAGGTCCGGGTCGTTGAAGTAGCGGTAGTCGGATGCCTCTTCCTTCGGACGTCCCTTCGAGGTGGAGCCGTCTTTCTCCTGGTAGTGGCGGGTCTCCTGGACGATCTCCTCGCCGTTCTCCAACGCGGCAGCCTGGCGCTGCATCTCGAAGCGCACGGCCTGCTCGACCGACTTTAGGGAGTTGATGTTCTTGGTCTCGGTCCGGGTGCCGAACTCTTCCTGGCCGACTGGGCGCAGGGACACGTTGGCGTCGCAACGCATGCTGCCCTGGTCCATGCGAGCATCGGAGACGCCGAGCGCCTTCACCAGCTCACGCAGTGCGCCGACGTATGCCTTCGCCACCTCCGGGGCACGCTCGCCGGCGCCGATGATCGGCTTGGTCACGATCTCGATCAGGGGCACGCCTGCACGGTTGCAGTCCACGAGCGAAGCGGTCGCACCGGTAATACGACCGGACGCGGAGCCCAGGTGGGTGAGCTTTCCGGTGTCTTCCTCCATGTGCGCGCGTTCGATTTCCACACGCCACTCGGTGCCGTCCTCGAGCACGACGTCCAGGTAGCCGTCGTACGCAATCGGCTCGTCATACTGGGAGATCTGGTAGTTCTTCGGCTGGTCCGGGTAGAAGTAGTTCTTACGCGCGAAGCGGGATGACTCCGCAATCTTGCAGTTCAGCGCCAGGCCGATCTTGATTGCCCACTCCACACCCTTGGCGTTGACCACCGGCAGTGCGCCCGGCAGGCCGAGCGAAACCGGGTCAACGTTGGAGTTCGGCTCCGCACCGAAGTGGGCAGAGGCCGTGGAGAACATCTTCGTCTCAGTAGCGAGCTCGACGTGCACCTCAAGCCCCATAACCGGGTCGTACTTTTCCAGTACCTCGTCGTAATCCATCAGATCGTAGGCAGTCATGCGGGCCATTCTACTGCCCCACCCGTTGTGCTCGCGCTCCAGCTCGCCGTGGCGAAATTTACCTAAAATAAAACCTCCTTCAAGACTGAGAGGTGCGGAGGATGGACAACGAATTACTTGCACAGATGACTCGCGCCTACGAGGCTTGGATGCCCCGACAGTTGCGCGACTGGTACCCGCGAGACGAACGCCTCCGCCTCGCGCGAAAGGAAATGCGCCCGCACGCGGAGCACGTAGCTAACCGCGAGTTCGGCGTGGGATTTCGCGATCACCTCAACAGCATCGACGGGCCGACCGTAGAGGACCCGCTTGCGTGGGCGAACCGGCACGTTGAGTTCACTGATGGTCACTGGTGCGTCGCCGGCATCCGCTTTTTGGGGCTGGATCCCAAGAAGCCGTTTGTGCATGTCGTCGCTACGTCCGTATCACCGCAGTACGACGGGTTAGCACCGTATGCAGCACAGTTGCACCGCGAGTTCGCTGATTTTGCGCCGGTTGCAATCCGGTTCGAATTGCCCAACCCGCCGGAGAGCGCCGATGTGGATCAGTGGATCGTTGCTGGCCTCGTCTCCGAGCTGCGTGCTAGTCCACGCCGCCCGCTGAGCGACCAGGTGAGGCTTATCCCGGCAGCTCCAGAGGACATGGTGGAATACGCAGATGACGTGCTGGGCAACGTCGTGAAGCAAACGCCCGACGTGGCGACCTGGACCGAAGCAGCGACATTGCCGCAGTTGCAAAGTTGCGCAGAAACAGGCGCACTGTACGCAGTGGAAGTTGGAGGCCAACGCGCCGGCGTTATCGCCGCAGCGCGTGACGATGCCAACGGCATGCGGGGGTTTCAGGTCTACGAGTTTCTTCTCGACGACCACGCGCGCGGCCGCGGCCTCGCCCCCGCTGCAATGCAGCACCTGTGCGACGTTCTTCCCGCGCACCCCGGCGACACGTTGTGGGGGACGATCCATGCGGGCAATGGGCCGTCGCTGGGCAACGCGCTCGCTGTTGGCCGCGAGAAAATCGCTGCGTTTGTTTGGGTCGCACGCCGAGGCGAGCTGTAGCGCGTTGCCCTAGACCGTTACAGGCTCAGCGCTGGGTGTGGTTGACGTCCCGGAGCGCTTCGCGCGGTCGTCGCGAAGGCGCATGACCATGGCGAAAATCCCGCCCGACAGGGTGTGCCACACCGAGAAGATGACACCTGGCAGGGCGGCCAGCGGGGTCATGTACTGCACCGCCAGCGTCGCGGCAAGACCGGAGTTTTGCATCCCGACCTCCACCGCAATGGTGCGCGATGCCGACTCTGTTTGCTTCGTCCCCTTGCCGGTGAAGTAGCCAAGCGCGTAGCCGAACAGGTTGTGGATCATCACTGCTACAAGGACAAGCAGGCCAGCTTCGACAATCTTGTCCCGTGAACCCGAGACGATGATCGCGACGATGGCGGCAATGGCACCAACGGAAATCCACGGCAGCGCGGGCAGAATGGCCTCTGCGATCTTCGGCAGGAAGAACGTAATCGCCAGGCCGAGCAGGACAGGAAGCAGCACCATCTTCACCGTTGAGATCGCCATCGAACCCGCACTTACCGGTAGGTACTGCCCCGCCAGCCACAGGGTGAGCAGTGGCGTGAAAATCGGCGCGAGCAGCGTGGACACCGTGGTCATCGCAACCGACAGCGCCACATCACCGCGGGAGAGGTAGGTCACCACGTTGGAGGTCGTGCCACCCGGGGCGCAGCCGACGAGGATGACGCCTGCGGCGATCTCCGGCGGCAGTTTCAGCAGCCACGTGATCAGCACGGCGAGCACCGGCATGATGACAAACTGCGCGATCACACCGATGAGCACAGGCATTGGGCGCTTCGCGATGATCGCAAAATCAGCAACCTTCAACGTCAATCCCATGCCGAACATGACCACGCCCAGAAGCCAGGTTGTCCACCCGGTAATCGGCGCAACAACAGACGGGGTGAAGTATCCGATGCAGCCGCCGACAACGACGAGGATCGGGAAGACAACAGAGGCGATCAGGGCCGAACGATCTTCGGCGGTGGTCGCCCCACCACTCGATAGACTCATAGCGTGAGATTCTACTCTCACATTATGGACTCTCGGGGCGGTTTTGGAGATTGCGTTAGGAAACCCCAGCGTGGCTTAGGTGAACATCGCCTTTGCGGTGGCGTAGCGGCGCTCGGGCACCGTCTTGAGCTTTGCCACGGCTTCCTCGAGCGCAACAAGTTCAATGTCTTCGCCACGAAGAGCCACACAGCTGCCGAAGTTGCTGTCGTGGGCTGCACGGGTGGCGTGCACACCGTCGCAAGTAGCCAAGCACTGTGGTACGCACGTCGTAGCCCAGGCGCTTCTTCATCTCGTCGCCAAGGCCAGCGTCCATCGTGCCTTCCTTCGGCACCGCACCTTCGGCGACGACGATGATGCCGTACTTCTCCCCCATTTGGAAGCGACGCTCCATCGCTTTGCAGATCTCTGCAATATCGAACGGCTCCTCGGGGATCACGGTGTAGTGCGCACCACCTGTCGTGCTCGCGATACAGCTCGCCCCGCCTCTGCACCCACACAAATGCCGCCGTCTTCTCGCGGTCAACAGCGAGCGCATTGCCTATCGACGGCCCATTGCCCACGTGCACTGTCCCCCACAAAGTGTCGCCGGTTTGGGCCTGCAGGACGTCGCAAAGCAGCTGCTCCAGGGCCGCGGCCTCCGTCCAGGTGCACACTTCGGGCCGTTGCCTGAGGCTGAACGTGCCATCATTCGCGAGCGACAGGCCGAAGGTATTTCCAGAGCCAAAGCCCGCGGTGTCTACAAAGGTCGGGCAGGCAAAAGCTCTCCGCGACAAACAGCTAGCTCAGGCGCGCAAGTGGGTGAGTGAGGGGATAACGAAAGCCGAAGTTGCCCGACGGCTCAATGCAGGAAGAACCACCCTCCGTTAATACTTTTCTTCCAATGGAGAGACTTGGAAATTTAATGACACCCTTGGCGCGGACATTCGCACTGATCCCACCTTGTTGCCATAATGGAAAGCGGTTACACTGTAGGCAACTTGAAGGAAGGATCGCCAAAATGACTGCAGGTCGCTTCACCGACAGAGCCCAAGCCAGCCGATCAGCATCGCCTCAAAAGGTCTCCAAAAAAGAGGGGTACTGGATCTTGTTGATGTCGGGATTGACATTTCTCTTCGTGAGCATCCACCTAATCTCGCAGACCTCTTCCTCCGTATGGCTGTCCGTAGCTTACGTACTATCCCCTTTCCTCTATCTCCTGTCGACCCTTGCCGTTGCGGTGGGGATCAGAGAAACAAGGAAGGTTCAACCCTACGGATGGAAAAGGGCTTACGTGGCCGCCACTCTCCTATCGATTGCCGTTGTCGTGATCGGCGAATGGAGCTGGGCAAACACGAGCGGAGACGCGAATCCCCCGGCAGTGGCTTTTCTAATTGCTGCGCTGACGGCCATCCCGTTTGCGGGGCTTGGCGCCTGGAAAGTTAAGTCGGGTAGCTAGTGGAGATCAGTCAAGCCTTGGAGGGGATCGACCCCCTCCTTCATTCGCCCAACAGGCTGGGGGTAATGGCGTGCCTAGCGTCGGTAGATTCTGCTACATACCAGACGCTAAAAGAACACCTAGACCTCAGCTATCCTACCTTGTCAAAAAGTATTAGCGCTCTCGAAGACGCGGGAATGGTCAGCGTTGCGAAGGGATTTGTAGGAAAGAAGTCCACAACTGACCTCTCCCTGACTAGGAAAGGTCGCCAATCGTATTCCTCATATCTCGCATGCCTTGACCGTATAGTTATGGGCTTTTCCGCACACACAGAATAGTTGAGAGAAGAGACCATCTTTAACCGTGAATGGGATGGAAGTGCCCTAAAACTCAAGAGCACTACTCATCGAATCGGAAGATCCAACAATCCCCGTCCCACTAGGTTTATGCTCCTCCGCCGACATCCTCGCAATTTCTTCAACCCAAGACCGAGAGGGAAGGACAGATGTGCCGATAGCGCAACATTTCGCTCTCGCGGTAGTCAAGTCCCGTGAGCTTCCCGGTGTCGCGGGTCTCGTCGGCTCGATCGCGGTCACGGTCCTGCTGTGGGTGCTGCTGATCTGGCTTTACCGCCGTTCCCGCGCGGTCGACTTCCAGACCTCCCGGTAGCTCTCGGCGAGCGTGGCCACCGTCTCGTGCGCGTTGAGCCCGCTGGGGTTGCCCACTACCCACACCGGCACTCCCGCAAGAGTCTCAGGTTGGAGGCCGCGGGTGGCCTTTGGTCGTCGATAGGCATCGCGGTACGCCCCGATTCCAGCGAACATGACCGCCTGAGGCTGATGCTTTTCGACGACACTCCGCACCGCCTCCCCTCCCTCCACGAGCTCCGCCTTGGAAAGGTCCGACGCTTTCGGCGTCATGCGCCCCACCAGGTTGGTAAACCCGATGCCGCGCTCGGCGAGCATGGCCGCGTCTTCCTCCGATAACCCCTCATTGGCGTGGACACGGTACGGGGTGATGCCTGCAGCCTCCAACGCCGGCCAGAAGCGGTTGCCCGGGTAGGCAAACGGCGCGTCCACCTCCTCGGTGAGGCGGCCTGGGTTGATGCCGACGATGAGCAGGCGGCAGGGGTTAGGAATGCGGTTTTTCATAGCGTGCGCGTCCAGGTGCTATGTGAACATCGCCTTTGCGGTGGCGTAGCGGCGCTCCGGGACCGTCTTGAGCTTTGCTACTGCATCCTCGAGCGCGACCAGCTCGATGTCCTCGCCGTGCAGGGCCACACATTGGCCAAAGTTTCCGTCGTGTGCCGCACGGGTGGCGTGCACACCGTAGCGAGTGGCCAACACGCGGTCGTAGGCGGTCGGCGTGCCTCCGCGTTGGATGTGGCCAAGTACGGTGGTGCGCACGTCGTAGCCGAGGCGCTTCTTCACCTCGTCGCCAATGATCTGGCCCATGCCATTGAAGGTCTTGTGACCGAACTCGTCTTCTTCGCCGAGGCCGGCATCCATCGTGCCTTCCTTCGGCACCGCGCCTTCGGCGACGACGATGATGCCGTACTTCTCCCCCATCTGGAAGCGACGCTCCATCGCTTTGCAGATCTCCGCAATGTCGAACGGTTCTTCCGGGATCACGGTGTAGTGCGCACCACCCGCCATGCCGGCATGCAGGGCGATCCAGCCGACGTGGCGGCCCATGACCTCAACGATCAGGATGCGGTTGTGGGATTCTGCTGTGGTGTGCAGGCGGTCGATCGCGTCGGTGGCCACGGACACTGCGGTGTCGAACCCGAAGGTGTAGTCGGTCGCGGCAACGTCGTTGTCAATCGTCTTCGGCACGCCCACAACCGGGATGCCATTGTCGGAGAGCCACTTCGCACCCTTGAGCGTGCCCTCACCACCGATGGCGATCAGTGCGTCGATGCCAGCATCGTCCAAGTTGGCCTTAATCGTGTCGAGCCCGGCCTTGAACTTATCCGGGTGCAGTCGCCCGGTGCCTAAGATCGTGCCGCCGCGCAGAAGCAGGGAGTCCATGTAGGCATCGTCGTAAAGATCGACCCTGCGGTCCTCCATCAAACCGACCCAACCGTCGCGGTAACCGACGACGGTGGAGCCGTATTCGGTGTTCGCGGTGCGGACCACGCCGCGGATAACGGCGTTTAGTCCGGGGCAATCTCCTCCAGAGGTCAACGTGGCAAGTCGCATGCACGCCAGCCTAGCGCGCTGCGCCTGCCCCTGCCCGCGGCGCAATGCGTATCGACGACACCACGCCCACCACCATCGCCACAACCGGCAACACCAGCGCCTTCGACGCCGTCACATCGATCTCTCCGGAGGCGAGCACTGCCCCCACGAGTGCCACGCCGAGCACGCTGCCAACCTGGCGCGCGGTGTTGTACAACCCGGACGCAGCGCCGGTCTGTCCCTCGGTGATGCCGCGCATGGTGACTGCCGCGTTCGGCGCCCACACAAACGCGCCACCGATACCGAGCAGCGCCGTGACTGCGGTGAACCACCACAGGTTAGCGCCGGCGTTGATGAGCGCGATCGCCAGCACCAGCGCCACAGCGCTGAGCGTGAACCCGATCGCGCAGAGCTTGCCGGGGTTGCGCCGATCCGTCAGGTAGCCGGCCACCGGGGTAAGCACCAGCGCAAGTACCGACATCGGCGCCGTGATCAGGCCCGCTGCCGACGGCGACGCTCCAGCGACCGTCTGCAGCCAGTACATCAGCGGGATGAACATCGAGGCGACAGTGAACCCCATGGAGGCCACGCCGAGCGTGCCCAGTGAGAAGGCGCGGTCCGAAAGGAGCTCGATTGGTAGGAACCCGTCATCGGTGCCGTTGCGTGCTGACAGAACGAGCACGCCCAGCAGCAGCACACCGAACAGGATCGAGGGCCAATAGCCGAACTGGATGCCGTAGACCAACTGCCCAAGCCCGCCGAAGGACAGCACGATCGGTAATAAGGTGACCCGCTCCCCTGTCGTCGTTAATCGTGGCAGCGCAATGACACCGGCGACCAGCGCAACCGCCCCGAGCCCCGCCTGGGCGTAAAACGCCGCACGCCAACCTTGGGACTGCGCAATCGCACCACCAACGACCGGCCCGATTAGCGACGCCACCGAACCGATCACGCCCCATACGGCGAATGCGCGGCCTTGCTTGTCGTCGGCAAACACGCGCGGGATCAGCCCGAAGGCCTGCGGCAGGAACACCGCAGCGCCGAAGCCCTGGAGCGCACGCGCGACGATCAGGGAACCGAACGACCACGACGCGCCTGCCAGTGCCAGCGCCGCAACATAGACGGCCAGGCCGGTGAGGAACATGCGGCGCTGCCCGAAGGCGTCGCCAAGCCGGCCCGTAGCCGGCATCGGCGCGACCGTGCACAGCAAGTACACACTGGTCAGCCACACCGCGCCGCCGACCTCGTACGGCAGAAGCGGGGTGATCACGGGCATGAAGCCCTGGTCGATCAGGACAAGAAAATACCCCGCAGCCAGGGCTGCGAGGGTATTCCAGGGATTAACGGCCGGCTTCAAATGCGGCACCCACGCGGTAGAGGCGTGCGTCCTCGAACGCCGGGGCGATCAACTGCAGACCAACCGGAAGGTCGGTATCGGAGGCGTTGCCCGCCGGAACCGACATGCCCGGCAAACCAGCCAGGTTCAGCGGCAGCGTGAACAGGTCGAAGTTGTACATCGCCAACGGGTCGTCGACTTTTTCACCCAATTTGAAGGCGGTCGACGGCACAGACGGTGCGGCGATGACGTCGCAGCCCTCGAACGCCTTGGCAAAGTCCTGCGCGATCAGGGTGCGCACACGCTGCGCCTGCAGGTAGTAGGCGTCGTAGTAGCCCACCGACAGCGCATAGGTGCCGAGGATGATGCGGCGCTTGACCTCGCCGCCGAAGCCTTCGCCACGGGTGGCTGCCATGACTGCTTCAGCGGAGCGGGAGCCGTCGTCGCCGACGCGCAGGCCGTAACGCATGCCATCGAAACGCGCGAGGTTCGAGCTCACCTCGGACATCTGGATGATGTAGTACGCACCCATGACGTCGTCGAAGCTCGGGCAGTCGACCTCGACGATCTCTGCGCCCTGGCGCTCAAGCTGGGCGTAAGCGGCGTCGATCGCTTCCTTGACACCTTCCTGGGTGCCGGGGCGCTCGAACTGCTTGACGCGTCCGATCTTGACGCCCTTGAGGTCACCCGAAACGCCCTCACGAGCTGCGTCGGCACACGCCGGAACCTCGCGGTCCACGGAGGTAGCGTCGAACTCGTCGTGGCCAGCGATGATCTCGTGCAGCAGCGCAGTATCAAGCACATTGTTCGCGCACGGGCCAACCTGGTCGAGCGAGGACGCACAGGCGATCACGCCATAGCGCGACACGCCACCGTAGGTCGGCTTCACGCCAACGGTGCCGGTGAGCGATGCCGGCTGGCGGATCGAGCCGCCCGTGTCGGTACCGATGCCCAGCGGGGCCTCACCAGATGCAAGCGCCGCAGCGGTGCCGCCACCGGAACCACCCGGGACGCGCTCCAAATCGTGCGGGTTCTTCGTCTGCTTGTACGCGGAGTTCTCCGTGGAAGAGCCCATGGCAAACTCATCCAGGTTGGTCTTGCCCAGAATCGGGATGCCAGCGGCGCGCAGCTTCTTGACCACAGTAGCGTCGTACGGGCTCATGTAGCCCTCAAGCATCTTCGACGCAGCCGTCGTCGGCGCATCCGTGGTCACCAGCAAGTCCTTCAGTGCCAGCGGCACACCAGCAAGCGCAGACGCCGGCTTCTCACCGTTCTTTACCTGCTCGTCGACCTTGTCAGCCGCAGCCAGAGCCTCTTCGGCGCCGACGTGCAGGAAGGCCCCCAATTCGTCGTCAATCTCCGCGATGCGGTCCAAAAACGCCTGGGTAACTTCGTGCGAGGTGACCTCGCCAGCCTGAATCATCGCCGCAAGTTCGTGCGCTGGCTTTGCGACGAGCCCCTCTGCCGGAATCGTGTACTGCGTCATCGTTTAGTCTCCCTCTCCGAGAATCTGCGGCACCATAAAGCGGTCGTCCTCCACAGCCGGCGCCTGATCCAACGCCTGCTCCTGCGTCAGCACCTTCTTTTCCACATCGGCGCGCATACCGGCGTCGATGGAGTGCGGGTGGCTCATCGGGGTCACGCCCTCGGTGTCCACGCTTTGCACCTTCGACACTGCTTCCACAATCGTGTCCAGCTGCTGGGCAATCGTGTCCAGCTCCTCGTCTTTCAGCGCAATTCGCGCCAGGCGTGCGATGCGCGACACCTCGTCGCGTGAAATCTCAGCCACAGTCCCATCCCTTCGGCATAACGTGGGTTGCGATTAACGCGCCTTATCTTACGTCACGTCGCGCCACCGCTTCTTCTCCCCCAGTTGCTATAAATAAGGCCATGTCGTACCTCATCCGCGTTTCACTCCCCGATGTGCCGGGCAGCCTCGGCCAGCTCGCTGAGGCGTTCGGCATCGTGGAGGCCGACATCAACTCCGTGGACATCGTCGAGTCCTCACTCGACGGCACCGTGACCGACGACATCGTGGTCACCCTGCCCACCGGAGTCATGGTGGACACCCTGATCACCGCCGTCGCATCCGTCGACGGCGCCGAAGTGGACTCGATCCGCCCCTTCACCGGGCGCGTCGACCGCCGCGGACAGATCCAAATGCTCGCCCAGATCGCGGCACATTCGGGCAAACAGGCCGACACGCTCGAAGAGTTGGTCAACGTCATGCCGAAGGCCGTCACCTCCTCCTGGGCGGTGGTGCTGAGCAACACCGACGCCGGTTTGGAGCGCGTCGCTGCCTCCTCCGCCGCGCCCGAGGATGACGGTTCCACCCCGCAGATGCCCGCAATCGAGGGCGCGCGCATCTTGCAGCCCGATTTCGACGAATGGGTGCCAGAGTCTTGGTTCCAGTTGGACACCGCCCTGACCGTGGCACCCCTGCACGGCACCGACCTCGTGCTCGTCGTCGGCCGTGTGGGCGGTCCCGATTTCTTGGCCTCCGAGGTGCGCGAGGTCGGCGATTTGGGCTACATCATCGGCGCGATCCTGCGCTAGCGCAGACCTCAGCCGTTGCATGCTTTCTAGAATTCTGTAATTCTAGAAAGCATGCAACCGATTGAAGCACGCCTCTCTGACCTCGAAGCACGCGTCGCCGCGCTCGAACAGGCCTCATCGCCCGAGTCCACCTCACTCCCCGGTTCCGGAGCTGAGGCGGACCACGGAACAGTCACCTTCAAAGGCGACGTGGAGCTTCCGACCGGCACCTACTCCTACGAATGGATCCGCCCAACAGCGTGGATCACGGACCAACCGTGGGACGACGCAATGGACCGCATCGCCGCGCTCGCGCACCCCGTCCGCGGCGCCATCTTGCGCCACCTTTTAGCCGCACCGGCGAGCGTGACGGAGCTGGTCGAATCTGAGCTGGTTTCCTCCACCGGCACCGCGTACCACCACCTGAAGGAACTGCAGGCCGCCGGCTGGGTGCGCAAGCAGGGCGGGATGTTCGAGATTCCCCCGGCCCGCGTTATCCCGCTCATGGCGATCGTGATCGCCGGAGAGGACCACTGATGCGCGCTACCAACATTGCTGCCGGCGTAATCGCCGCCGCCATCGCCGCCGCGTTGATGCTCTCCACCGGCCCCCGCGACATTTCCGTGGCCTCTGAGCACACTGGCGATGCCGAGATCTCCTCCGCCCTCGAACACCTCGCGGAAGACGGCCACCGCAACCTCGCCGCCTTCACCTACGACGACGGCGAAGTCCGCTTCGGCGGCCTCGGCGCCGACGAGCACAATGACTTCGAAATCGGCTCGATCACCAAAACATTCAACGCGGAGCTTGTCCGCCAGTTCATCGACGCCGGCGAGCTCAGCCTGGATACTCAGGTGCAGGAGCTTATCGACGTCCCCTCCGCCCCCGTCGCCGATGTGACCATCGAGGAGCTGCTCAACCACACCTCCGGGCTCGCCCCCACCGAAAGTCTGAGCCTCGCGGACATGTTCGTGGCGAACATCCGCGACGGCGGCAATCCCTACCGGCGCGACACACCGCAGGACATACTCGACGCCGCCGGTTCCGCCGAGCTGAACAACCGCGGCGAGGAACAATACTCAAACTACGGCCACGCGCTGCTCGGCCAGCTGCTGGCCATACACGCCGGCGTGCCCTACGACGAACTGCTGTGCACCCGAATCTTCGAGCCCGCTGGCATGACGTCGACCTACGTGGCGCTACCTGGCACCGTCGACGAAGCACCGACAGGCCTGGCCGCCAACGGGCACCCCGCCGGCCCGTGGGACATGGACGGCTGGGCCCCGGCTGGCGCGATCCGCTCCACTGCTGCCGACATGGCCAAATACGTGGAATGGGTGTCCTCGCACGGTGTGCCCGACTATGGCTGGGCAAGCCTCGACGGAGGCGGTGAAGAAATCACGTTCCACAACGGCGGCACCGGCGGTTTCCGCACCATGCTGGTCTGGGACCCGGAACGCGCCGACCACAGTCGCGCCGCGTTCGTCGCGGGCGACACCGAAGCCTGGGTAGACGCGCTCGGCATCGACCTGATGGAGGAAACCCGATGATCGCACTCGTCATGATTCTGCTGCTCCTTGCGTCCTCGACCTTCGGCGCCGTGCGGAATGCCAAGGGCCCCATCTACGCCCTCGTCAACGCGGTCATCACCGCAGTGGTGATGTGGTTGCTCTCATTCGGCGTGAACTGGAACGGCCAGTTCCCCATCTGGCTGTGGTGGGCCCTCGCCGTCTGGGCGGCAGCGCTGGTCGGCCTCAGCGCCGCGCGCCTTACGCAAGCGCGTCGGGGCCGCCCTCGAGCAGCTGCACAAACTGCGCCTCGGTGAGGATCGGCCGGCCCAGCTCTTCGGCTTTCGCTGCCTTGGAGCCGGCGTTTTCACCGACGACCACATAGTCGGTTTTCTTCGACACCGAACCCGCCGCCTTGCCTCCGCGGGACAGGATGGCTTCCTTAATTTCATCTCGGGTGAAGCCCTCCAGCGTGCCGGTGGCGACGATGGTCAGCCCCTCCAGCGTCTGCGGGGCGCGGTCCTGATCGTCCGACTCCATAGTCACGCCGGCTGCGGCCCAGCTGTCCACGATGTTTTGGTGCCAGTCCACGGTGAACCACTCTTTGAAGCTCTCGGCGATCACGTCGCCCACGCCGTCGGTTTCGGCGAGGTCGGCCACGGGGGCGTCGATAAGCGATTGCATCGAGTGGAAGCGCGACGCGAGCGCGCGAGCCGCGGTGGGGCCGACATGGCGGATGGATAGCGCCACGATCACGCGCCACAGGTCGGCGTGCCGCGCGGTTTCCAGGTTGGCCAGGAGCTTCTTGCCGGAGGCGTTGACCTCGCCGTCCTTGCGGGTGTACACGCTGGACTTTTTCAGGTCCTCCTCGGTGAGGTCGAACAGCTTCGCTTCGTCCTCCAGCACCCCGGAGGCAATGAGGTCGACCGCGCCCTTCTCGCCGAGTGCCTCGATATCGAATACGCCGCGTGATGCGATGTACTCCAGGCGGGTGGCGAGCTGTGCGGGGCACGAGCGGGTATTCGGGCAGCGCCAGTCCGCGTCGCCCTCCTTCGCGGGAGCAAGTTTCGTGCCGCACGAGGGGCAGTTCTCGGGGTAGACGAATTCGCGCTCGGTGCCGTCGCGAAGATCTGCAACGGGGCCCAGCACCTCGGGGATAATCTCGCCGGCCTTGCGCACCACCACGGTGTCGCCGATCATCACGCCCTTGCGCTTGACTTCATGCTGGTTGTGCAGGGTTGCCATAGACACCGTCGAGCCTGAGACGAACACCGGCTCCAGCACCGCATACGGCGTCGCGCGGCCCGTGCGGCCGACAGAGACCTCAATGTCGAGCAGTTTCGTGGTTACTTCCTGCGGCGGATACTTGTACGCGATCGCCCAACGCGGCGCGCGCGACGTCGCGCCAAGCCCGCGCTGTTCAGCGACGGAATCCACCTTGACCACAAGCCCGTCCATCTCGTGGATCGCATCATTGCGGTGCTCACCCCAGTACTTCACGGCCTTGAGCACATCGTCCGCAGTCTCAGCCCGGCGCGTGTACTCAGAGACCGGCAGGCCCCACTCGGCGAGTTTCTCGTACGCCTCGTGCTGGGTCGCCGGATTGAAGCCTTCGCGCGCGCCGATGCCGTGGCAGATCATACGCAGTTTGCGCTTCTTCACGTCCTCCGGATTCTTCTGGCGCAGGCCGCCGGCTGCCGTGTTGCGGGGGTTGGCGAATGGTTTGCCGCCTTCCTTTTGGCGCAACTCATTGAGTTCCGGGAAGTCCTCAGGGCGGATGAATACCTCGCCGCGGACCTCGAGGAACGCGGGTGCGTCGCCAGTGAGTTTGTGCGGGATGTCCTCGATGACGCGCGCGTTGGCGGTGATGTCCTCGCCGGTGGTGCCATCGCCACGCGTAGCTGCGCGGGTCAGTTCCCCGTTTTCGTAGATCAGGTCGATGGACAGCCCGTCGATCTTCAACTCCGTCAGGTACGGCCCCGGGGTCTTGTCCAGCCACTCGCGCATCTCATCTTCGGAGAACACGTTGTCCAGGCTCATCATGCGCTCGGGGTGTGTCACGTCCGCGAACGCGGAATCGGCCGTCGGCGCACCGACCTGCTTGGTCGGCGAATCCGGCACCGCCAACTCCGGGTGTTCCTCCTCCATCTTCTGGAGGCGGCGGAACATCTCGTCGAACTCGGCGTCGGTAATCACCGGCTGGCCGTTGTAGTACAGGTCGCGGTGCTTGCGGACCTCTGCGGCTAGTTCGTCCCATTCACGGTGCAGATCAGCGGAAATTTCACTCACGAGGAGCCAGTGTAGGTGTTAGAACAATCATCCTGTCGCTTGCAGCAGGCCTCCCAAGTTCACCAGGCTGTATTCCGCAAGGCACTCGATCTGCTACTACAATGCGCTAGAAGAAGGGAGGCACACCATGACAGCAACACACGCGCAATGCTTTGAAGCATCCGGGGCATCGATCCGCGCTGCACGTGCCTCGATGGCACTTGAGAGCCGTGCCGTTCCTGAGACCTACGAACCGTCCGAGCTTGAACAGCAAATCCTCTCACGGCTTTTCGAGGAACGCGGATGGGGTTAGACCCCGGCTACGGCGAAACCCCGCTCGACGGAGATGAGATGAGTGCGCTCGAACCGGCGCTGCTCGAACATTTTGACCGTATCCCTGACAAGCTCACAATTCATAGCCTCGAACAGCAGACCCTTGCAGTTACTCGTGCGAGGGTTCTCGAGGACATCGACAATTCGGAACTTCATCTCGACGAGATACTGACAACATCGTTCCTTGTCGAGCTTCACCGGTGGTTATTCGACGGCATCTGGACCTGGTCTGGAGCGTTCCGTCGCACTGGGCTCAATATCGGTGTGGATCCGCAATTCATTTCCACTGAGTTACATGCTTCCTTTGGCAATCTTGGTTATCAAGCAGAGGCTTCGTTACTCACCGCCAGACAGTTGGGTATTGCTACCCACGCTGAGCTAGTTCGTATCCATCCGTTCACCGACGGTAACGGCCGAGTCACCCGTCTCATGGCTGATCTCGTATTTGCTGCGTCACAGGGTCTTCCCCATACTTATGAATACGACTGGGACCTGGATAAGAGCGTGTACATCGACCTGTTGCGCACTTATGACCTCAATCGAGATCCAACTCCGCTCTCCAGCTTTATCGGAGTCCGCAAGCTCGGTTAACGACTTTGGATCACTCGTGTCGGCGCGCTCGTTACAATGACCGGCATGGCCACATTCGATGCCTCCCGCATGCTCTCCTTCGACCTGGAGACCACCTCCGCTAACCCGCGCGAGGCTCGCGTGGTCACGTCTGCGCTAGTGCGTATCGACGACGGCGTGGTCGACGCCAACGAAACCCTCGCCGACCCCGGGATTGAAATCCCCGAAGAAGCCGCCAAGGTGCACGGCATTACGACGGAGAAAGCGCGTGCGGAGGGTCGCGACCACGACGAGGTGGTGCGCGAGACGGTCGAGGCAATCAAGAAGGGCTGGGAAGACGGCCTGACACTCGTGGTGTTCAACGCCCCCTACGACCTGACGGTGCTGCGCAACCTCACCGGTGATTTCACCGTCACCGGCCCTGTGTTCGACCCGCTGGTGGTCGACCGGGCGAAGGACCGCTACCGCAAGGGCCCACGGAACCTGACTGCGATGTGTGAGCACTACGGGGTGCGCATCGACAACGCCCACGAGGCGACCGCCGACGCGTTCGCCGCCGCACGTGTGGCGTGGATGCAGGTGCGCAAGGCCTACCCAGACCTGGCCGAGATGGAGTCCGGCGACCTCATGGAGTGGCAGGCCGTGGAGTACTTCCGCATGCAGACCGACCGCAAGAAGTACTTTGAGGCCAACGGGCGCGACGCCTCCGGCGTGCTCACCGCCTGGCCGATGCAGGGTTAGGGCGCTACTGCTGGCTTGCGAGTTCTTCGTGCATTTCGCGGGCGGCAGCGTAATTCCGCGCGCACGCAAGCAGCGTGTCTGCCGGCTCGGCGTACACATCGATCTGGGTCTGTGCCGGGTCGATCTGTAACTCGTCGAACACACGGTAGAGCTCGCGTGGCTGCATGGTCGGGATCGCAATGCGAGCACCCGTATCCAGCAATCGTGCCAGCGCGTCGCGGTTGCAGGTGCGGGGGTCGATGGTCTGCCACGGGGTGTCGTCGATAAGCATGGGCGTGTGCAACAGGTGCTCGCCGAAGCGGTGCAGGGTCTCCTGTGGCTCCGGGATCGCCGCGATGGTTTCGTAGTCGGTCGCGCCTTTGAGCGTGCCGGCCATGACGTCGCCGAGGCGCGGCTCGTCGAGTTGGAGCACCGTGGCGCCGAAGCGCGTTTTGATGTCGCGCACGTGGTCCGCGCTCGCCTGCAGGAGCGCGTCGGTGATATCGCGTAGCGCGCCGGGGTCGGTGATCATGCGGTGGCCGTTGGGCATCTCCACCTCAGCGGCAAGCGTGAACGGGCCGGCGAGCTGGACTTTGACGGCGTCCGTCTTGCCGTGCCAGAGCGCTTCGAGGTGGTCGAGGTCGCGGGCCATGCGGTCGGCGTCGGCACGCTTTCTGGCAGCCACGCGCCAGCCGCGCGGGCCTGGAGCGATCGGGATCTCGAGCAGCGCGGCGGTGCGGCCGACGAGGTCGAAGCCGGCGCCGCGATCTGGCAGTTGCGGGATGTGTGGCAGCGGCGACTCGGAAAGCACCACGTCCGCGGCTTGCGCGAGGTCGGTGCCGGGCAGGGGCCCGAGGCCGAACGCGGTGGTAGGAAGTGTTGTCACGGCGCTGATGTTACGCGGTAGCGCCTAGGCACTGCTCAACGCATAGCCTGACACGTCCCTGCTGCGCTACTTCTTTTGTCGCCCGATCGCGCCTTCGTCTGCTCCCACGCCCCGCCAACCGCTTTCTAGACCTGCCGGCCTTTTGCATAATGGCACAAAAGGGCAGGTGGATCCTGTCGGAGATAGACCACGCCTCCCGGCTCAAACCGCGACCATTCCAGTTTTGGAGTAAGCGTCCGACATTTTATCGCGCTCGATTAAGTATTCGGTCTGAGTGCAGTCTTGACCAACGTAGTGGAACTCGAGGGTGTGTGCCCTCAATGGCGTTCTATCTTTCGTCCGGAGTCTTGCCCTCGGCACTGGTCTCAAGGCCACTGTTGAGGTATAGAAACGCTGTGGAATGCCCCCGTGGAACGTTCGGCGACTTCCCAAACCCTTGAAGTAGATAACCTCCGAGGAGGGCGAGACGTCTATTGTCGGCAGTTGGACAAACGCGTTGTTCTACTCGGAGCCCCACGTAAAAAGAATGGTGTCTTCCCTGCTAAAGAAGATGGACTGCAGCTCCAGGGTAGAGCTCATAGCGCTCTCATTCTGAACGGCCTATGCAGTTGGCGGGCCCACGCCGCTTAGTGCTCGAGTGGGCCCACCAACCTTTCATAGTGCGAGTGCTTTGCACCCCACCTTGATTCAATCCTGGCACTCAGCGCTAGGACCATCCCCGAGAAAAGTTATACACAATTCGACGGGCTGCCTGCCACCCGGATTTTGTCAGAGCTACACCTGCGATAAGCCCAGCGATGCCTCCAAAGAATACAGAAGGGAACCAAGGCATATCAGTGTAAAAACGAAATATGCCAAGTGCCACTAAAAATCCGCAAATCGTTACCAATGAGCGCATGTTTTACCACCCTATGTAGGTTGAAAAGACGCCACCTGCACTGGCAATGCAGCTGATCGCAAGTCCTGGTCCAATTTTCTTAGCGAGGAACTTTACCAAGCCCCAGTAGGAAACCCTCTTCTCTGGAATTTCCATGATTGTATCGTAACCGATTACGCCACCAGCACAACCGGCAATGGTTGCGGCAGCTGCGCTAAGAACTCCCTTATCGTTTTGGTCCTCTGCCGCCATAGTCTGGACTGGTACTGTATTCAGCTCGGCATCCATCTTCTTTGCTGAAGACAAGACTGTTTTCCGACCATTGGAGTCAATGGCTACCGCGTCACCATTAGCGTTGAACCCGTACTCAACTGTTCCCGCAGGCAAGACAATGACGGTGGCGCAGATGCGCGACTATATTGACACCCACATCGACTTCTACCTCCACAGACGATTGAAGTCGACACTCGGCGACGGCTACACCACCATCGCCGAACACCGACAAGCACTGAGTGCAGAACAACGAGACAAAGTCCCCCACATGCACTCCAACAGCTTGTCCGCATCTCCTTTTCGGCTATAAACGAGGTGCGACTAACGAGGTTTGCAGGACCCGGTGGGCCAGAACTCTACCCAGTGGCGCAAATCGTGCCGGAGCCAAGCACGATGTCGCCCAGTCCGTCCGGGTCCGGCAGGTACAGCACCGCCGCCTGGCCGCGGGCGACGCCCTCGAGAGGCTCGTGGAGGGCAAGCGTCATCTGGTCGCCCTCGATACGCGCAGTGCACGGCACAACGCCACCGTGGGCGCGGATCTGCACGTTCGCCTCAAACTCGCCTGCGTCGGACATCGCCGGGTGCAGCACCTTTAAGCGGTCGGCGGTGATCTCCGTGACACGCAGCGCGTCGCGCGGGCCGACGGTCACGGTTCCGGTGGCCGTGTCCACATCGGTGACGTAGCGCGGCTTGCCGTCAGCGGCAGGCACGCGGAGGTTCAACCCCTTGCGCTGGCCGATCGTGTACTGAAACGCGCCGTCGTGCTCGGCGAGCTCGTTGCCCTCGGTGTCCCGGATCATGCCGGGGCGCATGCCGATTGAGCGGCCCAAAAACGCCTGGGTGTTGCCGTCGGGGATGAAGCAAATGTCGTAAGAATCCGGCTTGGACGCGGTGGCAAACCCGTGGCGGGCGGCCTCCTCACGGATCTGGGGCTTCTCCGTATCGCCGACCGGGAAGATGCAGCGGTCCAACTCGTCGCGAGTAAGCACGCCGAGCACGTACGACTGGTCTTTGTTCGGGTCGGTGGAACGGCGCAGGTTGCCGGCGTCGTCGATAATTGCGTAATGCCCTGTTGCAATCGCATCGAAACCGAGCGTCACCGCGCGGTCCAGCAGGGCTGCGAACTTGATCTTCTCGTTGCAGCGCAGGCACGGATTCGGGGTTTCGCCGTGCTCATACGACCACACGAAGTTGTCGATGACCTCTTCTTTGAACCGGTCGGAGAAATCCCACACGTAAAACGGGATGCCCAACTTGTCGCACACGCGGCGCGCGTCGGCGGAATCCTCGAGCGAACAACACCCGCGGGCGGATTCGCGCGTTTGCTGCGCGTCTTTGCTCAATGCAAGGTGCACGCCGACAACATCGTGGCCGGCCTCCACAAGACGCGCCGCCGCGACTGAAGAGTCGACTCCCCCGCTCATCGCCGCTAATACTCGCATGTCGGCGCAGTGTAGTCCCGTGCCCACGAAAGGTGAAACGTCCGGCTGCATGCATCGAGACCACCATCTGGACATATACCCCCATGGGGTATTAGCGTGGGACACGATCGCCGCGCTAGCCCCCGGCGCGGCCGAACCGATCACAACCATGAACTGCAACGAAAGGACAGAACCATGAACGACAGGCACGCCCACTCCGGCACCGGACCCGGTGGGCACGCCAGCCATCATGAGCATGACGCTCACGAGGCCCATTCCCGTCACGGCAGTACCGAGCACGCGGGCCACGGAGAACATGGAGGCCATGACCACGCAGGCCACGGCGATCACGTAGCCCAGTTCCGCAGGCTCTTCTGGATCATGCTGGTTCTCGCGATCCCGGTCGTCGGATTTAACGAAACCTTCGCCCATCTCATCGGCTACCAGCTGCCTGACGCGGAATGGGTCCGGTGGATCTCGCCGCTTTTGGGCACGGTCATTTATTTCTGGGGAGGTCGCCCGTTCTTGACGGGTGCTGTCTCAGAGATCCGCTCCCGCAAACCCGGCATGATGCTGCTGATCGCCCTCGCGATCACGGTCGCCTTCGTCTCCTCTTGGGGTGCGAGCCTGAACTTGCTAGACCGCGGGCTGAATTTCTGGTGGGAACTGGCGCTGCTGGTGGTCATCATGCTGCTGGGGCACTGGATCGAGATGCGCTCCCTCGCCCAGACCACCTCGGCCCTGGATTCGCTCGCCGCACTTCTGCCCGACGAGGCCGAGAAGATCGACGGCGACGAAGTGGTGAAGGTCACCCCGGCGGATCTTGAGGTCGGCGATGTCGTGATCGTGCGACCCGGCGCGTCCGTGCCTGCTGACGGCACAATTGTCGACGGCAGCGCCAGCATGGACGAGTCGATGGTCACCGGTGAATCAAAAACGGTGCGCCGCGGTGAAGGCGAGCACGTGGTCGCTGGCACCATCGCGACAGACTCGGGCCTGCGCATCAAGGTCACGGCCACGGGTGACGACACCGCGTTGGCCGGCATTCAAAAGCTCGTCACCGATGCGCAAGAATCGTCATCGCGGGCGCAGCGCCTCGCAGACAAGGCCGCCGCGTGGTTGTTCTGGTTCACCCTCGGCGCCGCCATTCTGACCGCCGTGGTCTGGACCGTCGTCGGTGTGTCAAATGAAGCGGTAGTGCGCACTATCACGGTGCTCGTCATCGCCTGCCCCCACGCCCTAGGCCTTGCGATCCCGCTGGTCGTCTCGATCGCGACCGAGCGCGCCGCCCGTGGCGGGGTGCTGATCAAGGATCGGCTCGCGCTCGAATCGATGCGCACCGTCGACGCAGTACTGTTCGACAAGACTGGCACCCTCACCAAAGGTGAGCCCACCGTCACCGCGATCGAACCCGCCGGCGGGCGTGATAAAGAAGACGTGCTTGCCCTGGCAGCGGCCGCCGAAGCAGACAGCGAACACCCGCTCGCCCGCGCCATCACCGGGGCTGCTCAGGCCCGTGGCGTAGCCGTCCCGCAGGCAATCGACTTTTCTTCGTCCCCAGCAGTGGGCGTGAAGGCAACTGTTGACGGTGAGGTAATCGAGGTCGGTGGCCCCTACCTGCTTGAGCAGCATTCCGCCGGGGAGCTCCCGGTCGCCGACGAGTGGCGAAAGGAGGGCGCGATCATTCTCCACGTCCTCGCCGACGGCGAGGTGATCGGAGCACTCCGGCTTGCCGACGAAATCCGCCCCGAATCCCGCGACGCCGTCGACGCACTGCACTCTGCGGGCGCCCAAGTCGTCATGATCACCGGCGATGCGCAGGCCG
Source organism: Corynebacterium sp. HMSC036E10 (assembly GCF_001836265.1). NCBI lineage: Bacteria > Bacillati > Actinomycetota > Actinomycetes > Mycobacteriales > Corynebacteriaceae > Corynebacterium > Corynebacterium sp. HMSC036E10. Next base: position 16,422 of record NZ_KV827986.1, on the reverse strand, counting down.
TCGCGGACACCGTAGCCAGGGACCTGGGCATTGACCGGGTCTTCGCAGGTGTGCGTCCCGAGCACAAGGCCGCGAAAGTCAAGGAACTACAAGCCGAGGGCCACAGGGTCGCGATGGTCGGTGACGGTGTCAACGACGCCCCCGCGCTGGCCCAGGCCGATGTCGGCATCGCGATCGGTGCCGGCACAGACGTGGCCATCGGCTCGGCGGGTGTCGTCCTGGCAAGCTCCGACCCGCGGTCGGTGCTTTCGGTCATCGAGCTCTCCCGTGCGACCTACCGGAAGATGAAGCAGAACCTGTGGTGGGCGGCCGGCTACAACCTGCTGTCCGTTCCGCTGGCTGCCGGTATCCTTGCACCAATCGGGTTCGTGATGCCGATGAGCGTCGGCGCAATCCTGATGTCGGCCTCAACCGTCGTCGTGGCTCTGAATGCGCAGCTGCTCCGCCGCCTCGATCTCACCCCACAGAGCAGCACCGACCGGATACTTAACCGGTCCAAGTGACCCGACACCGTGCACACCATCCAGGAGACCAATGATGAACACCCCCACCCCCGCTTCCGGGAACTCGGCCAACCACGGCTACATCAGCGAGAAAGACCGCTACCTCGCTCGGCTCAAACGCATCGAGGGGCAGACCCGCGGTATTCACCGCATGATCGACGAAAACGCCTACTGCATTGACATCCTCACCCAGATCAGTGCGGTCAACGCGGCGCTGAAGGGCGTAGCACTGGGTTTGCTGGACGACCACTTGAAGCACTGTGTAGCCGATGCGATCAGCGACGGGCAGGAAGCCGACGCCAAGATCGAAGAAGCGTCAGCAGCTATCGCTCGACTGGTGAAATCCTAGACAACCGTGGGAGGACTCGTGCGTCTGTTGCGGGTCCCTACTCAGCGAGAGGTGAAACGTCGGTCCACCCCGATGGAGGCTGCACATAACATCCGGCGGAGCGTAATACTTCAACTGCCTTTGCGGGGTCCCGCCGGATAACTGCCTCAGTTTGCATTTCAATGAATCGTCTACGCCCCTCCTCCACGCGTTCCTCCCACCCCGGCATTGGTTGTGCATCGAATTCTCTAACAACTAACTCCACAACGTCCTCCACCGTGACGCGGAACTGCGGGTCACCGAGGGGAAAGTGAATATTCTGCTGCTGCGCCGCAGCCTCGTAGCGGCCGCTTCTTGCTAGGAGTAACCCCAACGGTACGGATTCCGCGTGAAACTGAAAATGGCTCGGGGGTTTGTTTCTGGCTTCGCGGTCGAACTCGAAGCGAACAATTGGTACGAAACGTTGTGTCGCCTTAAATTCGACCTTTATCGAGCTTTTTTCAACCGCAACCCCACTCCTGGAATTGCTTGGCCGTAGCCGGAAGTCGACAGCTAGGTGTAAACGGTTGCTTCCCGATCTGCCTATGGCGAGTTCCTTCGAGATTTTGAACCACGAGCGAAAGGTCTCTTTGGAGGTTTCGAAAGTCTCTAGCGCGGTGGTACCTACTAATGTGTTTTCGAGCAGATCCTGTATTTCACCAACGAACGTCGTTGCGTGTTCTATCCAGGCGTGCTCAGACAAAACATCTACCCGTTGAGCATCCACGACAACGCTTCGTAACGTTCTAACAGGCGTTCTTCTTCAAACTTCAGGGCACCGGCCTCGCGAAGCCGACGCAAGACATCGACGTTGTACGGTTGCATCTCTTCTTCGATGTTGGCCAATTCCCGGATGATCTCGTCGTTCGAGAGCATCCGGGTAACCGGAGTCGACATTTGCCCCTCCTTCTGCGTAGATACCTTGGACATCGATCCCCTGGATCAGTACTAGCGATCGTAGCGCAAGACCTTCATTCTTAAACGTCATACCGCAGTACGACGCGGCTGCACGCGGCGGCAAGTAGCGTGGACGGCCATGAACTTTTCCACTACCCGCGCAGTGCGGATCCGCAATGCGAGCATGGCAGCGTTCATGCTGGTCCCCTGCCTAGTTGGGCTGCTGCCGGATTCGCGACAGTTGGTCGTCGGGCTCGCACTGCTGGCCTGCGCCGTTGCGGCCCCGTTTACCCGCTGGCGCTGGCCACTGGAAACGTTCGCTGCGATCCTTACGGTGCTCATTCCCGCGGCGTTCTGCAACTCGCTCCCCGTCGGCACAATCGCCGTGGCGCCGTTCGCCGCGTACGTCGCCAGGCGCCACCTGCCTGCCCCGCACCGCGACTTCGCCACGGCTGCACTGTTGCTTGGCGACGCCGCAGCCACCGCGTTCATCATCCCCGCGCTCACCGCGCTCGAGCCTGTCGACCGGCTCCCCTACGTCTTCTGGAGCATCATTCTGCTGACCGTGGCGTTACTCTTCGGCGAGCTGCGACGCCGAGCCGACGAAAGTGCGGAGCAGGAGCTGGCGCGTCAGCGCGCTGAGTTCGAACGCGCAGCCCAGGAGCAGCGCGCCCACTTGGCGCGAGAAATCCACGACATTGTCACCCACTCGCTGACCGTCATTGTTGCGCAGGCCGACGGCGCGCGCTTCGCCGCCACCCCGGAGTCGAAGGACGAGGCGCTGCGCACCATCGGCAACGTCGGCCGCGACTCGCTGCGCCAGATGCGCGGCGTGGTGGAGCTGCTGCGCGACCCTGAACAGCGCCCCCTTGAACCAACAACGCAACTGGACATCGACGGCCTGGTCGCCACCAGCCGCGCAGGTGGGCTTAACGTCGCATACACCGCCGAGGGCACCCCTCCCGAGCACCTGGCCCCGGCCACCGCGCTTACCGTCCAGCGCATCGTGCAGGAGTCCCTGACCAACGCCATGAAGCACGGCACCGGTCACGCCGAGCTCGCGGTGCGCTGGGGCGCAGATACCGTCGTGGTAGAAATGACGAACCCGGTCACTCCCGGCGCGACCACTCGTCCGGGCCACGGAGTGGAGGGCATGCGGCAGCGCGCGGCGCTTTCCGGCGGCACGGTGACCGCATCCGCCACCCCCGCCGGCACCTGGACCACAACGGCAAGGATCCCACTCACCCCATGATCACTCTCGGACTCGCTGACGACCAAGCGCTTTTCCTCCACGGCATCCGCAACGTGCTGGACTCCCAGCCGGACATGGAGGTCCGCTGGCTCGCCGCGAACGGCGAGGAGGCAGTGCAGGCGTGCGACAGCGATCCGGTGGGCATTGTGCTTATGGACGTGCAAATGCCCGTCCTCGACGGCATCGCCGCCACCCGGCGTATCACCCAGCACCATCCGGACACCAAGGTGATCGTGCTGACCACGTTCGACGACGAGGACTACGTGCTCGGCGGGATCGGCGCGGGCGCGAGCGGGTTCCTGCTCAAGGACGCGGAACCGGAGGTGCTGCTAGACGCGATCCGCACGGTTGCAGGCGGTGACGCGGTGATTTCGCCGAGGGCGACGAACCGGATCGTCGCAAAGCTTGCTGCTCCGACAGAGAAGGCTGTGGCCCTGTCCGCCGCCGACCGCCTCGCGCTGGGTGAGCTCACCGAACGCGAGCGCGAAGTACTCATCGCGATTGCCCGCGGCTGGAGCAACGGCGAGATCGCGGAGCGGATGTTCATCTCCATGCCCACGGTGAAAACTCACGTGGGCCGGGTGCTGGCGAAGACACAGTCGCGCGACCGGGTGCACGCTGCCCTTTTCGCGTACCGGACCGGGTTGGTCTCGCGCGCGGATCTGTTGGATTCCTAAGCCGCGTCATACCTGGGTATCACGCCCAAAATCATGCCCTGTGCCGACGCGGAAGGCCCGTGTCATGCGCGAACCTTGAGCGCATGGAAACACCGATGATTCAGACCTACGGTCTGACCAAAACCTACGGACACACAGACGTCGTCCACAACCTCGACCTCAGGGTCGCCCCTGGCGTGGTGCACGGCCTGCTCGGCCCGAACGGCTCCGGCAAATCCACCACGATGAAGATGCTGCTCGGCCTCATCGCCCCCACGCACGGCGACATCAGCGTGCTCGGACACCCCATGACGCGAGCGAACCGCGCGCATGTCCTTGCCGGTGTCGGCTCGCTCATCGAAGCCCCCGCCGCTTACCCACACCTCACGGGTGGTGAAAACATGCGTATTGTCACGCGTCTGCTCGGCGCCGATCCCGAAGCGGTGCGCCGCGCGGTGTCGCTGGTGCGCCTCGAGGGTCAGATGGACAAACTGGTGAAAAACTATTCGCTGGGTATGAAGCAGCGCCTCGGCATCGCGATGGCACTCGCACGCGACCCACAATTACTTATTCTCGACGAGCCCACCAACGGCCTCGACCCCGCCGGCATTGAGGAGATCCGCGAACTCATCATCAGCCTCGCCCGCGACCAGGGCCGCACAGTGCTGGTGTCGAGCCACCTGTTGTCAGAGATCGAGAAGATGGCGACCGACTTGACCATCATCAACCACGGCAAGCTCGTGTTCCAGGGCTCCCAAGACGAGCTGTACAGCGCGCAACTGCCGGATGTGTTCATCCAGACGCCGGATGCTGCAACTGCGGTCTCGGTCCTTCGCGCGCTGCAACCGAAACGGGTCGAGGGTGGCGTGGAGCTTTCCGGGCTTGACGACGACCACCTCGCCCACACCATCGCCCTCCTGGTTACACACGGCGTACCGCTACACCAGGTCCTGCGCAAGCGCCGCAGCCTCGAGGACATCTTCATCGGCTTGACCAACGACGAGGTGGCAGGCGCATGATGGTGGAATTCGCCAAACTCAAACGCACCAAAATCGTGTGGCTGAGCCTGCTCATGACGGTGGGGATCGTCCTATTCGCCAACATGAGTCTCTTCGCAGGCGACAACGCCGCCGCATTCCAGGCCAACCCAGATACCGCATGGGCGGGACATCTCATCGGAATCGCCATGGCGCTGGCGTTTCTGACCCCGTTGCAGTTGGCACTGGTGGCCAGCCGCATCGTGGATACGGAGCACATCAGTGGCGGGTGGCGGCTCAACGCCATCGCAGGAACTCGGCCCGGGGCGCTGCTTCTTCGAAAGTTAGGTGTTGCGACGGTGGTAGTTGTCGTCGCAAAGTGTATTGAGTTCTCTGGGGCCATAGCGCTGCCCCTCGCGATGGGCGCGCCTGCACCGCGCGGAGCGATGCTGGAGACATGGCTGCGCTTCGGTCTCGGTGTCGCGGGCACCACACTTGCGCTCCTCGCTGTGATGCTCTTGCTCGCCGCGCTTGTCGAGTCGCAACTTGTCGTGCTCGCAGTCGGGGTCGTCGGCGGGTTCTTTGGCATCGCATCACTGCTGTCCCCACCGTGGCTGGCTGCAGTCAATCCCTTCGGGTACATCGCTGTGATCCTCCCGTTCGGATTCACTGAAGCAGGGGTCACCCCGTCGCAGCCCGGCTGGGTGCTGTGGAGCGGCTACCTCGTCCTCGCCGTAGCGGTCTTGGTCGCCGGTACCAAAGCCCTGGATCGAAAGGAGATCTAGACCATGGACCTAATCCTTAACGACCTGCTCAAGTTTCGACGCTCCCACGTCTGGGCGGTCGCGTTCCTCGTCCCCGTAGTTGCCGTCGCGATCGGCGCCGGCAACTACGCCGCGAACACCGGCACCCTGACCGCCGGTTGGGGTAGCTACTTCTCCCAGGTCATGTTGTTTTATGGGTTGCTGTTCTGTACCGCTGGCATCGCGATCCTCGCCGCAGCCGCCTGGCGAGTCGAGCACCGCGGGCACAACTGGCTCACCATGCTCACCTCGACGCGTTCGGTGGGCAACCTGGTGGCGTCGAAAATCGCCGCAATCGCGGTTACTGTCGCAGCGATGCACGCTGTTCTCATCGGCCTCACGTTGTTCGTCGGTTGGGCATTGGGGATTCCCGGTGCAGTGCCAGGCGAGCTCCTCGTCGCAGCGTTATTGGCCCTGGCACCAGCCGTTGCGGTGGCGTCATGGCAGTCACTGCTGTCTATGGTCATCCGTAGTTTTGCAGCACCCATCGGCATTGCGGTGGTGGTAAGTCTCGTATCGTTTGGCGCACTCGCGGCTGGGGTGCCTGGCGTGCGGTTCATCGTGGCGCCTGCGTTGTTGTCGCACACGCTGTGGCTGGGCAGTTCCGCCGTCGCTGCTGCTGGAGCGCTCGGCACTGGCACCGTCACGGGTGTTCTCGCCGCCTCCGCAGCGTTGACCGTGGCTGGCTGGGCGGTTGCTGTGGCCTACCTACGGCGTACCGACGCGCGGATCTAGGCACCGGGTACGCTCACCAGCCATGGCCGCCAAAAGTGAGTTTTATGAAATCGATACCGGTGTCGCGGAGGTGCTCCACGAGCCGGACGGGTCGATGGTGTTGCTGGTCAACGGGGTGCCCAGTTCCCACATCGTGCCTGGCGACCCGCAGCGCCTCGATTTTGAGTACATGCGCTGGATGGCGGACTTTTTGGATACCCACTACCCCGACGAGGCGAAGCCGAAGTCCCGGCTGACACACCTGGGCGGCGGCGCGTGCACGCTGGCGCGCTACTTCGCAAGCGCGTGGAAAGGCTCGCGCAACACGGTGGTGGAGATCGATTCCGAACTGGCGGTGCTCGCACGCGAACTCTTCGACATCCCGCGTGCCCCGGCCGTGAAGATTCGTGTCGACGACGCCCGCGACGTCACCGACGCTTTCAAGCCCGCCACCCGCGACGTGATCATCCGAGACGTGTTCTCGTCGGCCACCACGCCGCGGAATCTGACGACGGTGGAGTTCTATGCGGCGGTGAGGTCGTCGATAAGCGATCGCGGCTTTTACCTCGCCAACTGCGGCTCCCACGCCGACTTGAAGGAGGCGAAAGAGGAGCTCGCCGGCATGCTGGAGGTGTTCCCGCACGTTGCGGCGATCGCCGACCCGCCGATGTTCAAGGGGCGCCGCTACGGCAACATCGTGCTCATCGGCGCCAACCACCCGATCGAAGCCGGCGACGTGCTCACCCGCGAGCTGCTCAAAGGCGGGGTGCCAGCGCAGTTCAAAGGGCTTGGGTGGGCGCGCCGCTTTGCGACGACCCCACGCCACGACTAGTGCTTCAGCGCGTTATCCAACAAAATCAGCAGGTCGCCGATTTGGTAGTTGCCGACCATCATGTTGCGTAGGTCGTCGATAGGCAGCTCGCCTTGGCCCGCGAGCTGCTGGACCAAGCGCGCGATGTTGTTCGCATCCGTCAGATCAAAGCCTGCGACACGTGCGGCGTCGATGAACTGCTGCACACCAAGACCACCCGCGGCCAGTGCAAGGACTGCGACAACCAACTTCGTGCTGTCCTGCTCAAGCACCTTTAACTCGCCGGAATCAGGCGCCTGGAAACGCTCCAACACGCCACCAGCAGCGTTCAAGTTGCCTGCGGCGAACTGGTTCAACTGACCCGACGTGCCGTTAAACAGGTTCATGTCCACCGGGGTGTTGATGCCGACGACACGGCCGGAGTCGCTGCGCTGCCAAAACGACAACTTGTCCCAACCACCAACCGGCGCCGGGGGCTGATTCTGGTACGCGGCAAGCCACAGCGGGTAGGACGTGAACGCAGAGGTGTCGTTCATGTGCTCGTACCAGAAGTAGCGGTACGTGTAGATCATCGGCTTTTTGCCCGTCTGCGCCTGCACCTCAGACAGGAAGCGCTGCGTCCACGCCGCAAGCTGGACCGGGCCGAGGCCCTCGTCGACCTCAAGGTCGAGCACCGGCGGCAACTGCGTTGCCGGGCCCTGGTTGATCACGGAGGCGAAGTAACGCGCCTGGGTGACCGGGTCCTCGGCGGGGCGCGCGTAGTGGTAGGCGCCGACCTTCAGGCCGGCGTCGGCAGCGGCTTTGGCGTCCTCGTCGTAAAACTCGTTCTTCCAGCCCTCGCCCTCAGATGCCTTGACAAAGGCGAAGTCCTGGCCGCCGATCGTGCCCACCGAGCGCCAGTCGATGGTCGCGCCGCCCGGACGCTGGTGGCCCGCGACATCGACGCCGGAGACCACGCCCGGGATCGACTGGGCGTCGGCTTGCCCGAGCGGCGTGACGGTTGTGGCAAACAGCAGGGCGGCGACAGCGGCTGCTGCGGAACGGATTCGGCGTGACATCTGCATGCGGGCAACACTAGTGCACCCAAATCACACAAATCACATGCGACACGCGCGTTGCCGGTTAGAGCGCGCCAGCTGCCCGCGCCTTTTCCACCACGTCCGGGATCGCGTTGAGGAACGCCTCCACGTCCTGCGCAGTGTTCGTACGCCCGACCGTCACGCGCAACGCCCCCATCGCCTCACGCTCGCTGTAGCCCATCGCCTCGAGCACATGGCTCATGCGCAGCACGCCACTGGCGCACGCCGAGCCCGCCGACACCGAAATGCCCTGCACGTCCAGCAGCATGATCAGCGCGTCCGCGTTCGCGCCGGGGAACATGAAGTGCGCATGGCCCGGCAGCGCGGGCTCTTGCGTTGCGACGACCACCCCATCCACACGTTGCCTCACCCCCTCAATGAGCGCATCCCGCAGGCGCTCAATCTCGGTATGTTCTGCGATCGCCTCCTCGAGCGCCACCGCCGTGGCGGCGGCCGATGCGACGTCGACGGTGCCGGAGCGGATCCCGCGCTCCTGCCCCCCGCCCAGAATCACCGGCTTCGGCGCGGGCGAACGCTTCGCCAGCAGAATGCCGGTGCCGCGCGGGCCGCCAAACTTGTGAGCGCTGGCCGCAAGCGTGGTCGCGCCAAGCGCGTGAAAATCCACCGGCACATGGCCGACCGCCTGCACCGCATCGACGTGCACCGGCGTGCCGACGGCGGTGGCGCGCTCAATCGCCTCACCCACCGGCTGGATCGCGCCGGTTTCGTTGTTCGCCCACATCATCGTCACAACCGCCGCCGGCGTATCCAGCGCACTTAAGTCCGTCACGTGCCCGTCGCGACCCACCGGCAGCCACTCCACATCCGCCCCAGTCTGGCCAAGAGACTTGACTACCTCGAGCACCGCGGGGTGCTCGATAGGCGTGGCAACCACCCGATCCAGCTCGGAAGTCGCAAACAGCCCACGCACCCCAATGTTGTTGGCCTCTGTGCCCGAGCCGGTAAACACCACCTCCACGGGGTCGGCGCCGAGGGCGCCCGCGATGCGCTCGCGGGCGTCGGCAAGCACAGCGTTCGCCTTGCGCCCCGCGGCGTGTTGGCTTCCCGCGTTGAGGGCGCCTGCGTGTTCCACCCACGCGTCGATCGCACTTTGGCGCATCGGAGTTGTAGCAGCGTGATCGAAATAGACCATGCGCCCAAGGTTAGGCGTGCACGCGCGGCCCGCACACATGCGCCACCGCCTGATCCCCAATCCGCGCGATCACCACCGCCATCTGTGCCTTGCCGCGCAGCTTCAATTTCTTGCGCAACTGGTCCGGGTCCACATCCACGCCGCGCACGAGGATCTCCACGCTGCCAGCACCGTGGGAGGCCAGCACCTTCTTCAGGGCACGCAGCGGCACCGCTTCCAGGAAGGGAAAGCCACTGTAGCCTGCCGGGATCTGCTCGCCGGTCAGATACGCAATGTGCTCGTCGAGCATGCTCAGACCGTGACGCGCAGCCCACCCACGCACCAGGCCCGCGCGCACCACTGCCCCGTCCGGGTCGATGATGTAGCGCTGTGGGGCGGTGACGTCGACGGTGTCGTCGTCAAGATCTGTGACGCGCTCCTCGCCATCTCGCAGGACCACCGCTTCTCGACGAACCCCTCCCGCCAACCCCGGCGTATACAAACACGCCTCTTTGACGCCGCCGTCGACGGACACCACGCTGACCAGCCCATCCCACCCCGAATAGTCGATGCCCGGCGCGCACTTCACTGCCATCTCGCGGCCGGCCTGCGCATCGAGCAAATCCGGCAGCGGTGGAAGCAACTGGGCTGGGTCGGTGATTCGGCGGCCCCCGGCGCGACGCGCTGGATCAGCAACCACCACCCCGTCAGACGTCACCGGCGTGAGCGCATCCGCCTGCGCCAGCCACGCCTCTTGCCCCAAGTTGTGCCGCGCCATGATCAAACGAGACATATCCAGGTCACTGCCCATCCACGCAATGCCACGCTGACGAAACGCCGGAGCTTCCGAGCCGACAGAACACGTCACGTCATGCACCATCTGCGCTCCCGCCTCGGCAATGCGCGCGGCACGTACCCCCGCTACGCGTGCTGGGGTGGCCTGCTGCGCGGCGTCGGCATCGGTAAGCCAATGGGCAGGAAACTTGCCGGCTGCGGCGCGCCGGGCGGCGATAAGCGCGCTGACGGCTCGGGCGTAGTCGCCAAAGTGTTGGTCCAACACCGCACGGTCGGCGAACACACTCTTTTTGGTCAGGGCGATCTCGGGCTCGACTGCGGAGATCGCGTCAGCGTTCGCTGCGAGGAACCGTGCCTCTGCGACGCTAAATGTCATAGCGTTTTCCGATCCTATCGACTGGTTGAAACGTAAAGAACTCCTCATAACGCTCGTCGTCGACCGGGTCGCCGATCACGGGTGCCAGGCTTGCGCCTTCGGCGGCGTGCAGGACGTCGTCGACAGTGTTAAAGCGGCGCAATTCGTTCAACTGGGCCCACGTCGAAGGGGCAAGGCGCACCAAACCATGCCGCCAGCCGTCAAGGATCAACTGTGGTGGGAACCAGTTCGCGTCGTCTGCCTCCCACGTATCCGAATCCGGCTCTTGGCCCTCCGGATTAGCGGCGACAAAGGTAAACGTGTCAAACCAATTGCCGCTTTCGGACACCCCGACCCAGCGCGCCACCGGCTTGAGCAGGTCCGCGCACACGTTGAGGTTGCTCTCCTGCAACACGTCAGTCAGGGAAAGCTCGTGAGATTCGAGCCGGAGGCGGTGGTTGTGGAAGGGGCGGGCGTCGTCGAGAAGCGTGCCGTCATCGTCAACCGCAAGCAGCGTGCCAGTCTCCTCGAACAGCTCGCGCACCGCCGCGAACAACACCGCGTGAGCCTTGTATTTGGTCACCCCGAGCTGGCGAGCAAGCGAAATCGCGGAACGCCCAAGCCACAACTCGCCATCGTCCCAGGCACGCGGCGGGAAATCACGCGAATCCACCCCGCCGCCCGGAAACACCGTCAACCCCGGGTAATTCGGCATGGACAGGACACGCTCCTGCACCCACACCTCAATCCCCTCGGCGCTATTACGTAGCAGAATTACCGTCGCAGATAAACGCGCACCGAAAAACCCGCTCTTCTCGCTCGGGTCAATCGAATCGGCCTCGTCGTGCGACAACACGGCCTCGTTGCGCTTCTTCTCCGTCGGCATTGCTCCCACCCCGGCGGTCTACGCCCGGTGCGCACCCCTGCGGGCTGAACGGGCGCGGCGTGCGAAGAAACGCCCGTCAGCGCGCGTCACTTCGATCGGCTGGTGGTAGGCGCGCGAGACGTTCTCGGACGTCAGCACGTCATCGATGAGGCCTTGGGCGACAATCTCGCCTTCGTCCAGCAGCATCGCGTGGGTAAACCCGTCCGGGATCTCCTCCAGGTGGTGGGTGATCATGACGATCGCCGGCGCATCCGGGTCCATCGCCAGATCCCCCAGGTAGGCCAGGAGGTCCTCACGGCCGCCCAAGTCCATGCCGGCGGCGGGCTCGTCGAGAATGAGCAGCTCCGGGTTGGTCATCACGGCACGCGCAACGAGCACGCGCTTCTTCTCGCCGTCAGACAGGGTGCCCCAGCGACGGTCGATCAGGTGCATCGCGCCGACTTGCTCAAGTACTTCGAGGGCTTGGTCGTAATCCATCTCGTCGTAGTCCTCGCGCCAACGCCCCAAAATGGCGTAACCAGCGGAGACCACGAGGTCGCCGACCTTCTCGTCCTCCGGCACACGGTTCGCCACCGCGGAGGACGTCACGCCGATCGCAGCACGCAGGTCGCGCATATCGGTCGCGCCGACGCGCTCGCCGAGAATGAACGCGTGGCCTGCCGATGGGAATTCCTGCGCCGACGCCATCCGGATCAAGGTGGTCTTACCGGCGCCGTTCGGCCCGATGACCACCCACCTCTCGTCGAGCTCGACCTGCCAATCGACAGGGCCGACGAGCGTGTGTCCGCCACGAATGAAGGACACGTTGCGCATGTCGATGAGCAGGTCCGGATCTGTCACCAATTCCTCTGTCTGATTCACGTCCCCCATCTTGGCCTATTTCGGCCCGCGTGTGTGGTTGCCCCGCGCTACCCTGGCGGGTGAATCAATGGTCGCTCGGAAGGTTTTGATGATGGTTGCTCGCTTCGGCATCGACGACGTCCGCCCCCAGGTCTCTGGGCGCACGTTGCCGTCGAAGGCGGTTGTTGGTGAGGTCGTGCCGGTTTCCGCGTTGGTGTGGCGCGAGGGCCACGATGCGATTGCTGCGACGCTGGTACTTGTCGCGCCGTCGGGTGCGCAGTACGAGGTGCCGATGCACGCCGAGTTTTATCGGCCGGATTATTGCCATGCGGTGTTTGTGCCGGACGAGCAAGGTCTGTGGCGCTATCGGGTGGATGCGTGGAGCGACGTCATGGCCACGTGGCGCAACGCGGTGGAAAAGAAGCTCGCCGCCGGCCAGTCGGAGGCGGAGTTGGCCAACGATATCGCGCATGGCGTGGAATTGTTCGACGCCGCGATTGCTCAGCATGCTTCCCCGGTGCTTGCCTCCGCGCGCGCATCGCTTATCGACGACACCCTGCCCCTTTCCCAACGCCTCACCCCCGGGTGCTCCCAGGAGGTGCGCGACGTGCTCGCCGAACACCCGCTGCGTGAATTGGTCACCCGCGGGCCCGTCGCCGATATCCTTGTGGAGCGTCGCGAGGCACTTGTGAACTCCTGGTACGAACTGTTTCCGCGCTCCACTGGTGGCGTGGACAAGAAGGGCAACCCGATCCACGGCACCTGGGCCACCACCGCGGCGCAGTTGGACCGAGTGGCGGCGATGGGGTTCGACACCGTCTATTTCCCGCCCATCCACCCGATTGGCGAGGTCAACCGCAAAGGCCGCAACAACACCCTCACCCCCGAAGACGGCGACGTCGGCTCCCCGTGGGCCATCGGGTCTAAATACGGCGGCCACGACGCCTTCGACCCAAACCTGGGCGGCGAGGACGAATTTTTAGACATGATGGACCACGCCAACGAGTTGGGTCTGGAGATCGCCCTCGACTTCGCCCTGCAGGCCGCACCCGATCACCCGTGGGCGAAAGAGCACCCGGAGTTTTTCACCGTGCTCGCCGACGGCACCATCGCTTACGCCGAAAACCCGCCAAAGAAATACCAGGACATCTACCCGCTGAACTTCGACAACGCGCCCGAGGCGCTCTACGCCGAGATCTACCGGGTGCTCATGTACTGGGTCAACCTCGGCGTGACCACCTTCCGTGTAGACAATCCCCACACGAAGCCGGTGAACTTCTGGCACTGGCTCATTTCCAAGGTCCACGAAACCGACCCGGACGTCATCTTCCTCGCCGAGGCGTTTACCCGCCCGCCGCGCATGTACGGGCTGTCCAAGGCTGGGTTTAGCCAGTCGTACACCCACTTCACCTGGAAGGTGACCAAGGCGGAGTTGACCGACTTTGCCCAACTGCTTGTCGACGTCGCCGACGTCTCCCGCCCCAACCTCTTCGTCAACACCCCCGACATCCTGCACGCCACCCTGCAGACCGGTGGCCCGGCAGCGTTTGCCCTGCGCGCCACACTCGCTGCCACCATGAGCCCTTTGTGGGGCGTGTACTCCGGCTACGAACTCTACGAAAACCGCCCCGTCGCCGCCGGCAGCGAGGAATACCACGACAGCGAAAAATACCAACTGCGCCATCGCGACTTCGACGCTGCTCTCAAGCAAGGCAAATCCCTCGAGCCGTACCTGACGCTGCTCAACCAGATCCGTCGCGACAACCCCGCCCTGCAGCAACTGCGCCAAATCCGCTTCCACCGCATCGACAACGACAACCTCATCGCCTACTCCAAGGTCGATGCGATTTCCGGCAACGCGGTGTTGGTCGTCGTCAATCTGGACCCCACCGGCACCCAAGAAGGCCTGCTGCACATCGACGCCGACGCCATCGGACTGAGCCCCGGCACCTTCGACGTCCACGACCAGATCACCAACGAGCGCTACACGTGGACAACCGCCGAAACCGGCAACTACATCAAACTCTCGCCCGAGAAGAACGTCGCCCACGTGGTGCGTTTGCCCGAGGTTGCGCCGGATCGTCGAGAAGCACTCGCGTACCGTCAGATCTCAGACCACGACTACCGCCCCTAAGGACCACCATGAACACCAACCTGCTCATCCCGGACGGGGACCGCCAACGCCTCCTCGCCTGCACCCACAACGCACCCCACGACATCTACGGCTGGCACCCCCACGGCGACGGCTCCATCATCCGCGCCCGCTTCATCGGTGCCGAACGCGTCGAACTGCTCATCCACAACGCGTCCCAACCCATGCAACCGCTTGGCGACGACATCTGGGCCGCCACCCTCGACGACACCCACACCCCCGACTACCGCTACCGCATCACCTACCCCGGCGCCGATCCCATCATCGTCGCCGACGCCTACAACTTCCTACCCACCCTCGGCTCCCTCGACATCCACCTCATCAACGAAGGCCGCCACGAACGCCTCTGGGACGTCCTCGGCGCAAACGTCCGCACCTACGAAACCACACTCGGCGTCGTCACCGGCACCTCATTTGCCGTCTGGGCACCCAACGCCACCGGTGTCGCCGTCATCGGCAACTTCTGCTCCTGGAACCCCAGCCAGTACCCCATGCGCAGCCTCGGCGTCTCCGGCGTCTGGGAAATCTTCATCCCCGGCATCGGCGACGGCGACGCTTACAAATTCGCCATCCACACCGCCGACGGCACACGCATCGACAAAGCCGACCCGCTCGCCAAACGCACGTTGACACCACCCGAGACGGTGTCAGTCGTCGCAAAGCAAAGCGAATTCGAATGGAGCGACCACGACTGGATCACCGCCCGTGCCGGACGCGACGCCACCAACTCCGCCATGAGCATCTACGAATGCCACATCGGCTCCTGGAAACAAGGCTCCACCTACGCCACACTTACCGACGAACTCGTGCCCTACCTCGTCGACAACGGCTACACCCACGTCGAATTCCTCCCAGTCGCCGAACATCCCTACGGCGGCTCCTGGGGATACCAAGTCACCGGCTACTACGCCCCCACCGCACGCTGGGGAAGCCCCGACGACTTCCGACGCCTCGTCGACACCCTGCACGCCAACGGCATCGGCGTCATCGTCGACTGGGTGCCCGCCCACTTCCCCAAAGACGACTTCGCCCTCGCACGCTTCGACGGCACACCCCTCTACGAACACCCCGACTGGCGACGCGGCGAACAACGCGACTGGGGCACCTACGTGTTCAACTTCGGCCGCCGCGAAGTCCGCAACTTCCTCGTCGCCAACGCCCTGTACTGGTTCGAAGAATTCCACCTCGACGGCATCCGCGTCGACGCCGTCGCCTCCATGCTCTACCTCGACTACTCCCGCGAACCCGGCGAATGGCTCCCCAACCAACACGGCGGCCGCGAACACTGGGAAGCCGTCCAATTCCTCCAAGAAATGAACGCCACCGTCCACCGCGAACACCCCGGCGTGCTCACCATCGCCGAAGAATCCACCGCATGGCCAGGCGTGACCGCCCAAACCGACGCCGACGGCCTCGGATTCTCCATGAAGTGGAACATGGGTTGGATGAACGACACCCTCGAATACTTCTCACTCGACCCCGTCCACCGCTCCCACCACCACAACGAAATCACCTTCTCGCTCGTCTACGCCTTCTCCGAACGCTACGTCCTACCGTTCAGCCACGACGAAGTCGTCCACGGCAAAGGCTCCCTGTGGCAGCGCATGCCTGGCGACGACTGGAACAAAGCCGCGGGCTTACGCGCCCTTTACGGCTACATGTACTCCCACCCCGGCAAACCACTCATGTTCATGGGCTGCGAATGGGGCCAAACCACCGAATGGGACGAAGCCCACTCCATCAACTGGGACGACCTGCACCGCGACTACCACGCCGGCATCAAACGCCTCGTACGCGACCTCAACCTGGTCTACCGCGACACCCCCGCCCTGTACTCCCAAGACAACACCCCCATGGGCTTCCAGTGGATCAAGGGCGACGACGCCTCAAACAACGTCCTCGCCTACATCCGCTGGGGCGTCGACGCCACCCCAGTCCTCGCCGTGATCAACCTCTCCGGCGTCTCCTTGCCCAGCTACCGCCTCGGCCTGCCCGAAGCAGGCGCATGGGACATGCTGATCAACACCGACGAATCAGTCTACGGCGGTGCCGGCAACGACCTGCCACGCAGCGTGCACACCGACGCCACCGAGTGGGACCGGTTCGACCAGTCCATTGAGCTGCACATCCCAGCCATGAGCGTGCAGTACTACGTCCTCCGGCGCTAAGAGCCGAAGAGTTGGTCCATTGCCCCGCGGTTGGT
>NZ_KV827985.1:0-202 GCF_001836265.1 Corynebacterium sp. HMSC036E10 | reverse complement strand
GTTGATGTGAAGCCGGATGGTTCCACGAAGCCGGTTGATGTGAAGATTTCGGCGAATCCGTCGACGGTGTCGGGCACTGTTTCTGGTGTGCCTAAGGATGCCGCGGTTACGGTGACTGTTGGTGGTAAGTCGACCACGGTTCGGGCTGATGGGTCGTTCTCGATTGGTGGTGTGCCGGCTGGTGAGCAGACGGTTGAGGTTT
>NZ_KV827984.1:0-1408 GCF_001836265.1 Corynebacterium sp. HMSC036E10 | reverse complement strand
ACGAGTACGGCTACTCCCACCAGGTGGTTCGCGTCGTCGAGGACATCGCGGGCGTGCGCCCGAAGGTGTACCCGGAGCGCAAGGATCCGGCTGAGATCCAGTAGCGCGCCAGCTACAGGGAAAGAGCGGGTGCAGGCGGCAGGCCTGGTATCAGGCCTGAGAACCACGCCGCGCCCGCGCCCAACAAAGCAAGCACAGCGAGCAGGGCACCAGCGATGCCGATCGTTTTCGCGTCGGCAGCCGCGCTGCCCTGCGCTTTGAACTGCTGCTCCTCAGACAGTGTCGGGGTGGGGGCCGATCCCTTGGAGTGAAACGCCAGGGTGAGGTTCAAACGACCGTCGTTAAGCGTAGTGCCCTCGTCATAGTTGAGCAGCGACGCCGCGCCACCAGCGGCGAGCGTAGGAGTCACTTCTGCTGTGTAGCCACCGCCGACGGTGGCAGTGATGGGGCGGGGGAGTGTGAACGTGGCCAAAGTGGCATCATCCGCGACCTTTCGCTCGGCTCGGGCGCCGGGAAGTCCTCCCTCGACGATGTAGTCGGCGGTGATGGCGGCGGTGGTCGACTCGGTCACGAGGATCTTGAGATCGTCGTAACGCAGATTCAGGCCCCACGTCCCGCCCTTGCCGAGACCGGCGTGGCCGTAGAAGTGCAGCGAGCCCTCCAAGTCAACGACCGTGCGATCCTGCTCAACGACGGTGCTGCGCGGGTTGACTGGGAATTCGAAGCCAGTCACCTTGCCTTTTGTGTCAGTGATTGCCTTGGTTCCTCCGGCGGTATGGATCTCGCCGCCGGCAATGCCTTGGACATAGCGTAGGAACGAGGCCTTGATGGGCCACGTGACGGTGCCGGAGGCTTCTACACCTGATCCGACGGGGGTTTCCGCGTTTGCAACGGGGGTAATCAGTGCGCTCAAAACGACTGTTGTGGCAGTGCACAGGGCGGCAGTTTTCCTCATGCTCAATAGGTTAGCCTGCATTTACTTACCATGCCCTTAATTCTGGAAAGTTTCTGGACAATACCCCCTATGGTAAGGCTTACCTCATTATGGTTAGCTTAGGCTTACCTATAGTCTATTTGGAGGGAGCTTCAATGAGGAAGAAGTTGTTTGTGAGCGCCGCTACCTTTGCGCTCGTTGCTGGGGCGGTGCCGGTGCCATCCGCGATCGCGGCTGAGGCGCTGCCAAATCTGCAAGATGCGCGCCTTGATTGGAACCTCAAGCGCAGCTTTTCCAACTACCTCACCGGCCCAATTGCACAGGGCAAGGTTGAGGTTACCGAACCAGGCGATCTGAATAACTTCGGCGGCTTCTTGGAGTACAACCCTCCGACGCAGCGTTTCCAGTCAAGCGAAGTTCCCCTGAAGTATGGCTTCAAATTCAACCCGGCCAACTCGAAGTTGGACGCCAATG
>NZ_KV827983.1:1731-4285 GCF_001836265.1 Corynebacterium sp. HMSC036E10 | reverse complement strand
CCAAGCCGGAAACCAAGCCGGAAACCAAGCCGGAGGGGCCGGTCGAGGGCCAGGATGACTCCAAGGGCTCGAGCAACGCGCCGATTAGCGTCATCATCGCGGGCGTAGTCGCAGTGCTCAGTGTTCTGTCGCTGCTGCTGGCATTCCCGATCGACCGAGTCCTCGGCCCGATCGCAAGCTTCGGCAAGAAGTAGCGCGCGAAAAGATCGCATGTAGCGCCGCCTGGCTCCGGAAGGGGTGGGGCGGCGCTTCGTCGTTAAGCAAAGACGCAAATCGCGGGTTAAGTAGCAAAAAGTGTGTCCGCTCGGCGTGTCGCGGGGCGGACACACTGTTTGTTACTTCATGAGGCCTTTTCTGATTCCTATCGAGTGTTCGTACTCGGTTGGGATAGCGTTGTCGTAGAAGGCTGGTCGTCCTGTTTCTTGGTCGGCTTTGTTGTGGTCTTCTTCGGCAAGATCGTTGACTTTGGCGAGTTGATCTTGACCAAAATTGCACTGCCTGGCGATGTCTAACGGATCGTCAGGCAGTTGCTTTTTTGGTGTGGAGGTGCCACTCGAGCATTTTCCGTTGGCGTTCCCCGGACCTGCCGCGATGCCCGTCGGCGATGCGTTTGAGTCCGGCGTTGATGCCGCCTTCCAGACTGTTTGTCGTTGACGCCCAGCGTTTTGGCTCAAGCGCATTCGGTGGTGGCTGCAGGTAGGTAAACAGCCAGTTGTTGCGCGATAGATACAGCAGTGAGTTGTAGGCTTTGCGCACTCGTAGATGGGTCCATTCCCACTGGTTATTGAGTGTGCGGCGTTCTTTTGGCACGGGCGTTTTTTCGTTGAGGAATGTTTTGAATACCTGCCCGAAGTCGTGCAGACGCAGCGTCCACTCCCGTGCTTGGTCGAGTGTGGTGATACGGGTCAGCTTCAACGCGAGTGCGTAGATGGCTTTGCCGGCGTCGGTTCGTGGCCGTGAGGTGGTGTAGCGGCGGATGACGCGCTGCGCATGGACGGTTACGTCCCTTAGTGTGGTGTAGCGCTTGCTGATGGTGGGCCCTGGGAAATACAGGGGCGGCCACCGCCAGTGAGGGTGTCAGGAAGTTTGTGTGTGAGGCTCTGATTGAGAGGGAGTTTCACCGATAATGACTACGGTGTCACCGAAGAAAGGCCATGACCCGGCGAGGTTCAACGAGATCAGCGAGAAGCTGATGGAAAATCCTGAGCTGGCCAGCTTGATCAGCGAGCTGTCGGCTTCCGCTGATGATGCCAGCGAGCTGGTCAAAGGCCTGCTGCAGGCATCGATCAACGCCGGTCTTAAGGCAGAGATGGATGCGCATTTGGGCTACGGCCATGCCGATCGTAAGGCGAAGGCCCGGGTGGAAACCGCACAGGCGAACAATCACCGCAACGGGTCGTACACCACAACCGTTGATTCTGGCTACGGCGCGTTGGAAGTGACCATGCCGAGGGATCGTGCCGGCACGTTTGCTCCAACAATGGTGCCCAAAGGCTCCCGTCGGCTCACAGAGCTCGACGACATGATTATCTCGCTGTACGCCGGCGGGATGAACGTGCGTGATATCCAGCACCATCTCGCCACCGCCCTGGGGGTGGATATGAGCCCGGATACGATCAGCACGATCACCGACGCGGTGTTAGATGAGGTCATGACCTGGCAAAACCGCCAGCTCGACGAGTTCTACCCAGTGATCTTCCTCGACGCGCTACGAGTAAAAATCCGCAGGTGCCCACCGGGTGGTGAATAAGGCCTGCTACATGGCCGTCGGTGTGGATATGGACGGCATCAAACACATCCTGGGATTGTGGATCGCTGACAATGAAGGCGCCGCATTCTGGGCATCAGTCTGCGCTGACCTTGCCAACCGTGGCGTCCAAGACGTGTTCATCGTCTGCTGCGACGGGCTCAAAGGCCTGCCGGAAGCAGTAGAAGCAACCTGGCCGAATTCCATGGTGCAGACCTGCATCGTGCACCTGATCCGGGCGGCCAACAGGTGGGTGTCGTATCAGGACCGCAAAGGTGTCTCCCGTGCGCTACGTGAGGTCTATACAGCCGCCAACGAAGACACCGCCCGCGCCAGCCTTGATGCCTTCGAGGCCAGTGAACTGGGCCGTAAATACCCGCAATCGGTCAAAGTCTGGCGCGATGCCTGGGACAGGTTCGTGCCGTTTCTGCAGTTCCCGCCAGCAGCGAGGCGGGTGCTCTACACCACGAATTCGATCGAATCGCTCAACGCTGAACTGCGTAAAGCTACCCGTAACCGCGGGCAATTCCCGAACGATACTGCGGCGTTGAAAACACTGTGGTTGATGATCTGCAACATCGAAGACAAGCGCGCTGCCCAGCGAGCGAAGAAAGCAAAGCACGACATCGAATGCAACGGCTATATTGAAGGAGCGAAAGCCACCGGGTGGAAACAAGCCATTAACCAACTAGCCGTGGCGTACCCTGACCGGTTCGCGGACTACTTGTAAACCAAGTCCCCGCACACAAAGAATCGGACACTCTCCCGCCAGTAACCTTTCGACTCAACTACCACATCTCACCGAAA
>NZ_KV827983.1:0-1631 GCF_001836265.1 Corynebacterium sp. HMSC036E10 | reverse complement strand
TCAACCAAATCCTCTCCGCCCAGGCCGACACCGTCTGCGGCGCCGAATACGGCGTCGCCTCCACCGAGCGGGTCAACCACCGCAACGGGTATCGCCACCGCGACCTCGACACCCGTGTCGGCACCATCGATGTCGCAGTGCCGAAGCTGCGCCACGGTGCATTCTTCCCAGAATGGCTGTTAGAGCGACGCTCACGAGCAGAACGAGCCTTATCGACTGTGATCGCCACCTGCTATCTCAAAGGGGTTTCCACCCGCAGGATGAACGATCTGGTGGCCACCCTTGGCATTTCCAACCTGTCAAAATCGCAAGTCTCGCGGATGTCGGAAGAACTCGACGAGATGGTCGCAGACTTCAGAAATCGCCCCCTGGACCCCGGCGGGTACGCCTACCTGTCCTGCGACGCACTGACGATCAAAGTGCGCGAAGGCGGCCGGGTGGTCAAATGCTCCGTACTGCTTGCCACCGGTGTCAACGCCGATGGCTACCGGGAAATGCTCGGCATGCACGTCGCCACTGCGGAATCCAACGCATCGTGGAAAGGCTTCTTCCAAGACCTCAAAGCCCGCGGACTTCGTGGTGTCTTCCTTGTCACCAGTGATGCCCACGAAGGCATCCAGCATGCCATTTCCGAAGTGCTGCCCGATGCCTCCTGGCAGCGGTGCCGCACCCACTTTGCCAAAAACCTCTACGAGAAAGTCCCCAAAATGCAGTGGCCGATGGTCTTAAGCGATGTTCCAGACGATCTTCCAACAACCGGATGAGGAATCAAACTGGGCGCAAGCCCGTGAAGTTGTTGACTTGTTGGAGCCGAAGTTCCCCCAGGTTGCGGCGTATCTGGAGGAATCACTCGATGAGGTGCTGGCGTTTACCGCAGCGCCGAAACCGGTCTGGACGAAGGTGTGGTCAAACAACCCCACCGAGCGGTTAAACCGGGAGATCCGCCGGCTTGTTGGCGCCGTCCTTGCCGAGCAACACGACGATTGGATCCAACAAAAACGCTACATGTCACTATCCGCACTCGAGCACAGCAAACACCTCATGCACCAACCCAACCCCCACACAGGAGATGATCATGGCGACCACCACCAGCTAACCGCCTAACACAACCCCCCAACTTCATACCGAGCCGAACGGACAAACGGCTACACCACTACACGGGACTTGACCGCATGGACGAGGCAGCGTTGGATCATCGCGTTGGGCCAGCAGGCTTTAATCGCAGTCAAGGCGCCTTGTCCACCGTCGAGGACGACACAGAGCGGTTCAGCGATTTTGCGAAGTAGCTGCGTATACGCATGGGCGGTTTCGTGTTTGGCCCAGTGCCAGGCGATGACGTGGTCGTGGCTGGCTGCCACGAGCAAGCATCCGGCGACGGTGTAGGTGCCGTCGATGAAGATCTGATCGTAAACGCGCTGCGGGTCACCGTTGTTGGGGATGTCGATAAGCCAAAACGGTTTGAATCGGCGGTCAAGTGTCCAACGGCTCACCTTGTGTTGCTCGGCGAGTTCAGACAACGTCGCTGTGGAGGTGGCATAAGCAACGAAGGCTTTAAAGTCGCGGGTCAGCGTGCGGTCGCTGCGGGTTCGTGTCGTGGTGTGTTTTGTCAAGTTGTTTTAGGCCGTTTCGGC
>NZ_KV827982.1:43532-43780 GCF_001836265.1 Corynebacterium sp. HMSC036E10 | reverse complement strand
ACCTGGGGAAATGCCGGAACAGCACTTCAAAACGACCCAGGAATGGTCGGGGGGATTGTTCAACGACTGTGAAAACGCCTCGAAATGGGTGTGACGTGCGGATTGTTCAGCAATCTGCACCACCTGCTTACCCCCGGAAATTACCCCCGTTTTGCGAGCAGGCACGCCATAACAGGCCTCAAGACACGAAAACACTGTGTTTCAACCCCACGAACACACCAGTCCACCACCCCAACGCTCATCGTCTA
>NZ_KV827982.1:0-43432 GCF_001836265.1 Corynebacterium sp. HMSC036E10 | reverse complement strand
GCTAGCACAATCCCGAACACCACTAGCAGACCAGAAGAACACCACCCCAACGCTCATCGTCTAGCATCCTGAAACACCAGCTAGACGATCAGCCCCATAACGACAAACAACCCCAACACCACCAGGGCAAACACAGAGACCAAAACGAGACCGTCTAGCAGCATCACAAGCCCAGCTAGACGATCAGCCCACAGACCAGGAGAACACCACCCCACCATCCGCCCCAACCCCAATCCGACGCCATATATAGGGACACACCCACACCCCACCATCCGCTCCACGGAAGGCAAACAAAAAGCCCGCCTCCACAAAAACGGAGGCGGGCGGCGCTTGGCTTACTTGCCGAGCTTACGACGCTGCACACGAGTGCGGCGGAGCATCTTGCGGTGCTTCTTCTTCGACATACGCTTGCGGCGCTTCTTAATAACTGAACCCATAAGGCTTCCTCTTTTCTAACGTTGCTTCGTACGTACGTGGTCGGCACGACCGCTCGCGCGGAACAGTGGGAGGTGCACACTCCCACAGGTTGTGGCCAACCTGAACACGCCAAGCATACAGGCGTGCAGACCAGCAGCCAAAAACCGAAAACGCCCGTTCCCCCACTGAAATCAGGTGGGAACGGGCGTTTCGTAGGGGTCTGGAGTGGTTTTACCCCACGTCGTAGACGGAGGACTCCAGGTATTCGTTCACCGCGTTTTCGTTGACACGGAACGAACGGCCTACGCGGACGGCAGGCAGTTCGCCGGAGTGGACGAGGCGGTAGACGGTCATCTTGGAGACGCGCATAATCTCCGCGACTTCGGCGACCGTCAGGAACTTTCCTTTATCTTCATTAACCACTTAATTCTTACCTCTCGGCACGCAAACGCGCTGCAGGCTTCCCCTCCCGCAGGACGAACACGCACGTGCTCCAACCACCCTAACGTGAAACATGGGTTGAGTGCGACTTAAGGGAGAGAATTTTTTCAGAGTGCAGGTAGTGAACACACAGCATCAGTTGTGACGGGTGTGACTACCGGGGTTATTCCTCGCCAAGTTCCTTCGACCGGCGCGCACAGGCCTCTATCGCGCGGTAGAACGCACCACGCAGACCGGACTCCTCCAACTCGCGGATTGCACGCGCGGTTGTGCCTGCCGGGGACGAAACGTTGGCACGCAACTGCACGGGCCCATCCTCGCCTTCCAGCATCGCGCCTGCACCGGCCGCGGTGGCCTTAGCCAGACGCTCCGCAAGGTCGCGCGGCAGGCCGAGGGACACGCCCGCGTCCACCATCGCTTCGGTGACAAGGAAGAAGTACGCAGGGCCGGAGCCGGACACTGCGGTCACTGCGTCGATCTGCGGTTCGGTGACGGTGACAACCTCGCCGGCGGCGGCGAGCAGTTCATCGACGGTCTGCCGCTGCTCGTCGTCAACGAAACGCCCGTAGGTCACCGCAAGCACGCCCTTACCGACGAGCATGGGCGTATTCGGCATAACGCGCGCGATCGGGGCGCCTGCGAGCGCCACTGCCTCTTCCATCGCTGCCAGCGTGATACCTGCTGCCATAGAGACCAGGACCGGGGTGTTGTCGGCGTCGCCAAAGCCTTCGCCAATTTCGGCGATGACGTCGAGGATGCCCGCGGGTTTCACGCACAGGAACACGACGTCGGCGTGCTGTACGGCTTCGTGGTTGTCGTTGGTGGTGCGCACGCCGTAGCGCTCACGCAATACTTCGCTGCGTTGCGACGACCTATTCGTCGCCGTGATCTTCTCCGGGTCGTAACCGGACTGGATCAGACCCGACAGGAGCGCTTCGCCGATATTTCCGGCGCCAACAATTGCGATGTTTGCCATGGTTGCCATGTTTAGATCAACGCGGGCCCAAATGCCATAACTGCTGCAGCGATACCTGCAAGCGCCATGTTCAGACCATCACGTCCGGTGCGCATCGCACGCACACCGAAAACCACGCCGACCACTGCGACGATGCCAAGCAGCACCGCAACAACTGGGATGACGTGCGCCCACAGCCACTTGAATGCCAGGAACCCAAGCACACCAAGCAGCACGCCCAGGCCAACGAGCAGCACCATCAGAATCGGGTTGATGGAGGCGTCCTCGACTTCGATGTCGCGGACGTCCTCATCAGGCAGGTCGTTCTCGAACAGGTCGAGCTCCGCATCCTGCTTATCGACGACTACCTCCTCTACCGGCTTCTCCTCCGACTGAGGAGCCGCCACAGCAGCCGCAGCTGCCGCAGGCGCCGCCGGTGCCGTGGCCTGTGCTGCAGGCTTCTCCGCAGGCTTCTCTACCGGCTTCTCCGCCAGTTTCCCTGCAGGCTTCTCTGCCGGCTTTCCTGCCGGCTTGGCAGCGCCTTCGCGCACGACCGGAATGACGTGGGTGTCGTCCTCGGCAGGCGGAGCCTGAGTCGGCTTCGCCTTGGCCACTGCCTCTTCAGGCTTCTCCTGCTTGGCAGGCTTCTCCGCAGGCTTCTCCTGCTTGGGGGTCTTTGCCGGTTCGGCGGGGGCGTCGATAGGCACGCTCGAGTGCTTCGCCTCGACAGGCTTGACGTTGACCTTCTTAAAGGAGTCGGTGAGCTCGGCGACCGAAACGCCACCGTCTTCGAGGCTGCGGCGGCGCCGGGGGCGTCGTGTGGCCGAAGGGTTTTCCTTCTCGGCGCGCGCGAGGAGCTCGGCTACCGTGAGCTGCTTGTCGGCCATTTACTCGTCGTCTCCTTTATCGGCATTCAAACCGCCCTGGTCGATGCGTTTCAGAATCACGCCTTCACGCAAGGCCCACGGGCAGATCTCCAACTTATCAATATTTAGTGCGCGCATCGCAGCCTCGGCAACGAGGGCACCGGCGACGATCTGGTGGGATCGGTCCGCATTGATGCCTTCGAGCTCCGCACGGTCCGCTGCTGTCATGCGTGAAATGAACGCGATGAGCTGGCGCAAACCGGGTGCGGTGAGGGTGCGCTGCACGAACGGACCTGCCGACGATGGTGCTGCACCGGTAAGGCGGGCAAGGGAGCGGAACGTCTTCGACGTACCCACCGCCAGGCCTACCTCGCCGAGTGCTTTAAATTCTTCGGCGGGGCCGGCGAGTTCCGCGTCGATGTAGTCGCGCAGCATGTTGATCTTCTTACGCTCTGGCGGGTCGGTGTCGAACCACTCGTGGGTCAGACGGCCAGCGCCGAGGTCCAGCGACACTGCCAGGTCCGGCATTTCTTCGGTGCCTGAGGAAATCTCGAGCGAGCCACCGCCGATGTCCAGGTTGGTGATGCGGCCGGCGGACCAGCCGTGCCAGCGGCGGGCGGCGAGGAAGGTCAGGCGTGCTTCCTCTTCGCCGGAGAGGATCTCCAGATCCACGCCGGTTTTCTTCTTCACCTGCTTCAGCACGTCCTCGGAGTTCGTCGCGGAGCGTACTGCCGAGGTGGCGAAGGCAAGGACCTCTTGGCACTTGAGATTGTTGGAGAGGTCGGCTGCTTCCTGGCAGGCGTCGACAAGTTTGTCGATGCCTTTTTGTTCGATGTTGCCTTTCTTATCCAGCAACTCGACAAGCCGCAGCGGCTGCTTCCAGTCACTCATCGGGGTGGGGCGTCCGCCACCGTATGCATCGACCGCCACAAGATGGACGGTGTTGCTTCCGACGTCTAATACACCTAATCGCACCACCTCAGCGTAACGGGTCTACGGTGTGCAAGTGTGAATCAACCAGCCCCGAATCCTGTTTTTCTTGGCTTTCCGGCAGATTCCCCGGCAGGTCGCTCCATTGCGGCAGGCAGGGAAACGGCCCAGGAATTCCCGCGCGAATGGTTTGAGTTTGTCCACCCGGAGGACCCTGACCACACGTTTTCGCTAGATCTGACCTGGCTCGAGTCCACGTGGTCATGCCGCTTTGGCACGTCACAGTGCCTGGGTATCGACGAATCCAACCAGGCGGTCGGCTGCTGCATCCACGGCGCATACATTGCCGACGAAGAAGACCGCGACACCGTATATAACTCCGTTGCGTTGATGCCGGCGAAGTACTGGCAGTTGCGTCCGGCCGACACGGATGAGTTCTTCAAGGCTGACGACCCCACGTGGCTCGAACCGTGGCTGGAGTGGGACGACAGCGATGAAGAGGACGACGGTCCGCACATCAAGACAAAGGTGGTCGACGGCGCTTGCATCTTTGCTAACCGCCCCGGCCACCCGACCGGTGCGGGCTGTGCGCTGCACCAGTGGGCGATGGCGGAAGGCCACAACATCGTTGGCACTAAGCCGGAAGTGTGCTGGCAGGTGCCGTTTTCCCGCGAGGATGAATGGCAAGAGCGTAGCGACGGCCACGAGATCCTGCGCACCACCATCGGTGAGTACGACCGCCGCCAATGGGGCGACGGCGGCGAGGACTTCGACTGGTGGTGCACCGCCTCACCGCAGTGCCACACCCCGAACAACGGCAGCCTCAAGCCGATTTGGCAGTCCATGAAGGACGAGTTGATTGCGCTGATTGGTGAGGTCCCGTATGCGATCGTCGCAAAGCATTGCGAGGCTCGCGCGAACCTGCCGCAGGAGGCGAAAGCCACCCACCCCGCGACGGATCAGGCCTCGAACTTGTAGCCCAGGCCGCGCACGGTAACCAGCTGAGTGGGGCGCTTCGGCTCCGCCTCGATCTTGGAACGCAACCGCTTGACGTGCACGTCCAGGGTCTTGGTGTCGCCCACGTAGTCGGCGCCCCAGATGCGGTCGATCAACTGGCCGCGGGTGAGCACGCGGCCGGCGTTGCGCATGAGGTACTCAAGCAGGTCGAACTCCTTGAGCGGCATGGGCACCGGCTGGCCGTCCACGAGCACCGTGTGGCGGTCGATGTCCATGACCACCCGGCCGCCCTTCAGCAGCTGGTCGTCGGCCTCCTCCACACTTTCCGCCTCCGGACCGCGGCGCAGCACCGCGCGGATGCGGGCGACGAGTTCGCGGGTGGAGTACGGCTTGGTCACGTAATCGTCCGCCCCCAGCTCCAGGCCGACAACCTTATCGATCTCACTGTCACGCGCCGTGACCATAATGATCGGCACCGACGACTCCGCACGCAGCTTTCGGCACACCTCCGTGCCACTCATCCCCGGCAGCATGAGATCCAGCAGAACCAGATCGATGTCTTCAGAGTCGAAGAGCTGCAGCGCCGTCGGACCGTCCGGCGCGATCTTGGTCTCAAACCCTTCCTTGCCCAGCAAAAACGCGAGCGGATCCGATAAGTTCTCTTCGTCCTCGACGATAAGGATGGTCGTCACTGCTGCTCAAGTTCCTTTCTGCCAGCAGAGGCGTGAACAGATTCCGGGTCAAAGATCGGCAACTCAATGGTGAACGTTGAGCCGGTGCCGGGCCTAGACCACACGGTTATGTTACCGCCATGGTTGGCAACCACGTGCTTGACAATCGCCAGTCCCAGGCCAGTGCCACCTGTCGAGCGGGAACGGGCCTTATCCACCCGGTAGAACCGCTCAAACACGCGTTTTTGGTCCTCGGGCGCAATGCCGATCCCGCGGTCCGTGACACGAATCAGCACCGCTTTGTCGCGCACCGTTTTCTGCGTGATGCTCACCGGCTGCCCATCCGGCGAGTAGTTGATCGCGTTGGAGATCAGGTTGGCCACCGCCACTGTGAGCATCGACTTGTCGCCGAGCACGTACAGCCCAGTGGGGGCGCCACGGTTGATTTCAATCTTGCGGTTTTCGGCGGTGACGTGGTTGCGGATGACGGCTTCGTCGATGATGTCGTCGACACGCACTGGCGCCATGTCGGGCAGCGCTTCCGCGCCTTGCAACTTCGACAGCGCAATCAGGTCCGTGATCATCTCCCCCATGCGGTGCGCTTCCTTGTGCAGTTTCCCGCCGAAGTATTCGACCATCTCCGGGTCAGTCGGATCCTGCAGAAGCGCCTCCGCCAGCAGCGACATGCCACCGACGGGGGTTTTGAGCTCGTGCGAGACATTTGCGACGAAATCACGCCGCGCGTGCTCCATCCGCACATTCTCAGACTCGTCGGAGCCGTAAATGATCACCGACGAGTTATCCGTCAGCGTCAACGGAGCAACTACCGCGCGCACGTTACGGATGCGGTTACCGGTGGTGCGCTGTGGCATCTCCATGTCGATGACACGTTGCTCCGCATCGTCCATCACCTGCTCCGCAACGTCGAGTACGCGGGGGTTGACGGTGCCGTCGTGCACAAGCGACATGTCGTGGGCACGCGCGTTGGACAGTTGCACCTTGCCATTTCTTCCAACGACGACGATGCCGGTGGGCGATCCCTGTGTCACCAGGTGCAACATATCGCTGACAGTGCTCACGCCTGTGTGTTCATCGTGGTCGTCCGCGCTGTTTCGGGCATGCCAACGCAACGCCCGCTGCCCGAGGTGGACAGCGGGGACGGCGACGAGCGCGCCGAGAATAAACGCAAGAACTGGCGACACAGCCTAAGCGCTACTTCTTGCCCTGGTTAGCCACAGCGGCAGCGCCAGCAGCGGCAGCCTCCGGGTCGAGGTAGGTACCGCCCGGGTTGAGCACCTTGCCGCGCTCGCCGATTTCGTACAGCAGCGGCATGCCCGTCGGGATGTTCAGCGCCGCAATGTCCTCGTCGGAAATGCCGTCGAGGTACTTCACCAGCGCACGCAGGGAGTTACCGTGCGCCGCAACCATGACGGTCTTGCCCTGCAGCAGCTGCGGCAAGATTGCCTCCTCGTAGTACGGCAGGAAGCGACGCACAACGTCCTGCAGGCACTCGGTGCGCGGCACCTCCGGCAGGAACGCGTAGCGCGGGTCGTTGGTCTGCGCGTACTCGTTATCGATGTCAATCGCCGGTGGCGGAGTGTCGTAGGAACGACGCCACTCCATGAACTGCTCATCGCCGTACTTGTCGCGGATCTCCGCCTTGTTCAGGCCCTGCAACTTGCCGTAGTGGCGCTCGTTGAGGCGCCAGTTGCGCACAACCGGGATCCAGTGGCGGTCCGCTGCGTTCAGCGCAATGTTGGCGGTGCGGATCGCGCGACGCAGCAGCGAGGTGAACACGATGTCCGGCAGGACACCCTTTTCAACCATGAGCTTGCCGGCGTTGACGGCTTCGCGCTCACCCTGCTCTGTCAGGTCGACGTCCACCCAGCCGGTGAACTGGTTCGACTTGTTCCACTCACTTTGACCGTGACGTACAAGAATCAACTTTCCGTTACCCATAACTTTAAGCATGCCACGAAAGAGGTTTAGTGTCGTGGGCATGCTCAAGGTTTTTCGCTACGCCGCCGCGGTTGCCGTCGCCGCGGCACTGACCACTGCCCCATCTGCTGCCGCAGCGCCTGCGCTTGCCGCCCCCGGCGCGCCTGTGGCCACACTGTTCGAGGGCTCTGATTCCTTTGCCAACACCTCGCGCTGCAGCCAGGGCCCTTCCGGTGTGGTGCGCACCCCTGACGGGCAGACGAAGCGGATCATGATCACCGCCGCGCACTGCTTCGACGTGGACGATAAAACGGTGCGCCCGGAGGTGTACGCGCCGGTACGAAGTGGTGGCGGGGTGCGCTACCCGCACGTGGGCACCATTGATACGCAGCGCAAGAAGTTCGAGCTGGGCAACGGCGAATTGATGGACTTCTACCGCATTATCGACGAGCCCGACTGGGCCATGGTCCGCCTCGACCCAGGCGTTTCTGCCTCCGGCTGGTCCACCTCCCGCGACCAGTGGGGTTCTGCACCTTCCCGGAACGTGGCGATCACCGGGGTGAAGGACTACCGCAGCCTGGGCAACGAGCTGATCAGCTTTGACAACTTTGGCCAGCCCATCTGCAAAGACGGCATGCGCACCGGCCGCTCGTGCGGCACCCAGGTGTTCCGTACACAGAACTTCATCTGGCACGTCGGGTTGAACTACGCCTCGGGTGATTCCGGCGGCATCAACTACGACCCGCGCACGGGCGAGGCCATCGGGTTGACCGTCATTGGATACGGCCCCTTCGGCAACTCCCAGCAGATCGACCGTGCGCTCGAGTCCGCCTACGGCATCCCCGACGGTCAGGTAAATCAGGCGTTTACTCCTGCTGAGCCGGCGCCGCGCGCGGAGTTTGCGACGCTTCGCGACGAAATCGCCCAGCACAACCCAGCCGCCGCCAACAAGCCCGCGCCGGCACCGTCGAAGTTCCACAAACTCACCGGCGCAATCAACGGTGCCCAGGCTGATGCTGCTCGCCTCGCCGGGGAGGCGCAGCGTCTTCCCCAGGCAGCAGACCCGGTTGCTGCAGCGCAGGACCTTGCCGGACGTGCGGGCGCCGCAGCCAACCAGCGTGCAGGTGAGATCAGCGCCGCCGTGAACGCGATCATCCGCTAGTTGCCGCCGGGGATCCGGGGAGCCTCACAGGGGTCGTAACCGTCGAGCGCTTGCTTATAGACGCCCGCGAGCTGGTCTGCCGACGCCGCCCAGCTAAACCGGGCCGCGTGGCGGACGGCGGATTCGCCCATGTGGATGCGCGTGGAGTCGTCGATAAGCAACCGCTCCAGCGCGTCCGCCCACTCGTTGGTGTCGTGACTGCCCACCAGCAGGCCGGTCTCCCCGTCACACACCGCGATCGGGAGCCCGCCGACCTTCGCCGCCACCACCGGCGTACCTGTGGCCTGCGCTTCCACGGCGACCAGGCCGAAGCTTTCGTTGTAACTCGGCACCGCGACGACGTCCGCTGCTTGGTAGATGCTGACGAGTTCTTCAGGCGGACGCGGGCCAAGGAAACGCACGGTGGCACCCAGCGCCTCCTCGTCCGCGATCGCACGGTAGTGCTCCACCGAGGAGCCGGACCCGCTCGCCCCACCACAGATGATCACGCGCAACGGACCTTCGACGCTGCCGCGGCGCACGACCTCCCCCATCGCGCGCAACAACACCTGCGGACCCTTGAAGTCCTGCAACCTGCCCACGAACGCCACCACCTTCGCATGCAGCGGAATACCCAGGTGGCGGCGCGCAAGTTCCGTGTTGCGGTTCGTGCCCGGGGTAAACAACTCCGTATCTGCACCAGGGCTGACCACGGAGATCTTCGACGGGTCCACGTCGTAGAAGCGGGCAAGCTCGCTGGTTTCATCCTCGGTGTTGACCACGAGCGTTTCGGCGTTGTCCACGAGTTGCTGCTCGCAAATACGGCGCGCCTCCGACTCCGATCCACCCACCCCGTAGGCGTTTTTCACCGCCGCCCACGTATGCCCGGTGTGCACCAGCGGCACCCCAGCAAGGTCGGCGAGCAACCACCCCACCTGACCGGAGAGCCAGTAGTGCGAATGGATCAGGTCGTAGGAGCGCTCGTCTGCTCGGCAGAACTGCACCACCCCGCCGGCGAACGCCGCGAGTTGGGTGGGCAGGTCTTCTTTCTCCAGCCCCTCATACGGCCCGGCGACGATATTGATCACCCGGTAGCCTGGCTCGACCTCGACGATCTCGCCCTGGCTGGGCCGCGTCGCACGGGTGAACACATCCACCTGCGTGCCCTGGCGGGCCAGTTGGGTCGCAATGTTGTGAACGTAGACGTTCATGCCACCGGCATCACCTATCCCCGGCTGCTCAAGCGGAGATGTGTGCATTGAAATCATGGCGACGCGCATGCGGGCCAGACTAGCGCGGCACATTACAACGCGTGCCGGTGCCACGCACCGAAGTCCGCCGCGACCGTCGCCGCCAGGTGCTGGTAGGCCTTGAGCGTCGCCGGGGCCATGCGTTCCAAATCGACGACCGCACCTTCCGCCAAGTGCCTGTCGTACGGGATCGTGAGCACCGCCCGCGTACGCGAGGCGAAGTGTTCGGTGACCTTGCCCATGTCGATGGTCGGCTTGCCCGGTGCGGATGAGGAAATGACCACGACAGCGTTGGCGGCCAACTGGTCGTAGCCGTGGAGGTTGAGCCAGTCGAGGGTCGCGGATGCGGACTGCGCGCCGTCGAGAGCAGGTGAGGTGACCAGCACAAGCGCGTTGGCCAGGTCGAGCACGCCCGCCATCGCGGAGTGCATCAGGCCGGTGCCACAGTCGGTGAGAATGACGTTGTAGTGGTGCTGCAGGATGTCGATGGCGTGGCGGTAGTCGGCTTCCGAAAACGCCTCGGAGACCGCCGGGTCTCGCTCGGAGCCGATCACCTCGAGCCGCGATGCTGCCTGGTTAGTAAAGGCGCGGACCTGCGGGTAGCGGTGCGTTTCCGGCGCGTGGAGCAGGTCACGGATGGTGGCCGGTGGCGCGGTTGCTGCGCGTTGGGCAAGTGTGCCCAGGTCCGGGTTGGCGTCGATGGCGATGACGCGATCCCCACGGGTCTGTGCGAACACGCCTCCAAGGCCAACGGTGGTTGTGGTCTTACCGACGCCACCTTTCAGGCTCATCACCGCAATGCGGTAGTCGCCGCGCAGGGGCGCACGGATGGCGTCGATAAGCTGCTGCTCCTCGAGCTCTTTGCGCGAACCGCCCGGGTTGATGCGACCACGAGTGGCGGTGTGGATCATTTTGCGCCAGCCCTGTTTCGGCGGCGATTTCACCGGATCCACCAGGTTGGTTTGATCGAGCACCTCAGGTGGTGTGAGTTCAAGCTCCGGCATGGCAACAGCGTCGCGAAGCGTGGCGTCATGGAACGTGGTCATGAAAAATCCCCCCGTATTTCCCCAAATATGTGATGCGGGCAAGTGTAGATGATCAATTTCTTGCGCGCACCCATTCACAACCTACGCAAGAGTAAGTTATACTCCGCAACACGTTTAGTTACATATGACCATAACCGAGAGGATGCAATGGGCGCCGCAGACACACAGGCCTGGATTGAGCAATACGCCGAATGGACGAACCCGCGTCCCGAAATCGGCACAGATACGCTCGTGAGCTGGTTCAACCGGGCCGTGGCCACCCAACCGCGCAGCGCCGCAACATGGTTCATGGGCAAGGAGCTCACCTACGCCGAGCTCAACGATCACGTCGGCAGCACGGCAGCCGGCTTGGCCAAACTCGGCATCCAGCCTGGGGACCGCGTTGCGGTTGCGCTACCCAACTGTCCGCAGCACGTCATCGCAGTCACGGCAATCCTGCGACTGGGCGCGGTCGTCGTCGAACACAACCCGCTCTACACCGCAGACGAGCTCGAGCCACAGTTCAACGACCACAGAGCGAAGATTGCGATTGTCTTCGACCGTGAAGCGGACACCTTCCTCTCCCTGCGCGGACGCACCCCGCTGGAAACCGTTGTGGCCGTCAACATGATCGACGAAATGCCAACGCGCCTCAAGGCATTGCTCGCACTGCCAATCCCGCCAGTAAAGAAGAAGCGCGCCGAGCTCAGCACCCCCGCCCCAGGGACCATGAACTTCACCGACCTGCTGCGGACGCGTTCGCGCACGGTGCACCTGCCACCGATCGAACCGGAAACCACCGCCTTTATCCTCTATACCTCAGGCACCTCCGGGAAACCTAAGGGTGCGCCACTGTCGCACCGCAATATCGTCTCGGTCCTCAAGGCGGGCATCGAGTGGCTGGAGGACTGGGGTGCGGTGCGCGAGAAGGTGCTCGCCGTGCTGCCGATGTTCCACATCTACGGCCTTGCGTTGAACTACGGCCTGCCACTGACCGTTGGCGGGCAGATCGTGCTCGTGCCCGCACCGCAGCCGCAGTTGTACCAGTCGGCGATCCTGAAAACGCGGCCAACGATGCTGCCGGGCGTGCCCACGCTGTACGCCAAAATCATCGAATGGGCGAAGAAAGACAACGTCGACCTTTCCTCGATTCACACGTCGATCTCCGGCGCATCCACCCTGCCTGCAGAGACGATCGAACTGTGGGAAAACACCACGGGCGGGCGCCTCATCGAGGGCTACGGCCTGACGGAAACCTCGCCGATCCTCGCCGGCAACCCCCTCGACGGCACACGTCGTCCGGGCTACATCGGTCTCCCCTTCCCCAATACGGAGATCCGCATCGCTGACCCGGACGACCCCTCTCGCACCATGCCCGACGGCGAGCCAGGCGAGCTGCTCGCCCGTGGCCCGCAGGTCTTCGCAGGCTATTTGAACAACCCGGAGGCGAACGAGAACGCGTTCCACGATGGCTGGTTCCGCACCGGCGACATGGCCGTCATGGAGCCGGACGGCTGGATCAAGTTGGTGGCGCGCATCAAGGAGATGATCATCACCGGTGGCTTCAACGTGTACCCGGACGAGGTGGAGGGCGTACTTCGCCGCCATCCGGATATCGACGACATCGCAGTCGTCGGCCGCCCCCGCGAGGATGGCGCCGAGGACGTTGTCGCGTGCATCACACTTGTCGACGGCGCCGCGCTCGACCCCGAAGGCCTCAAGGCCTACGCCCGCAAGCACCTGACGCGCTACAAGGTGCCGCGCGAGTTCTACCACTTCGAGGAGCTGAACCGGGACCAGACAGGCAAGATTCGTCGCCGTGAGGTTCGCGACACTCTCGTCAGTCTTCTTACCCAACCGTAGGTAGATGGGCGTAGGGTGGTCACCATGACTTCACCCTCCCCAACCAATGGAGACGCCCCCTGGCTGCAGTACTACCCCGAGTGGACCGCCCACTCGCTGGAGTACGGCAACCGCACGCTGAACGATCTTTACGACGACAACCTGGCCACCAACGGCAACAACACCGCCACCAGGTTCTTCGGCCGCACCCAGACCTTTAGCGAGCTCGACCGCGAGGTGCGCCGCGCCGCCGCAGGTCTGAAAGCCTTTGGCGTTCGCCCGGGTGACCGCGTGGCGATCATGCTGCCGAACTGCCCGCAGCACGTCGCCGCCTTCTTTGCTGTGCAGAAGATCGGCGGTGTTGTCGTCGAGCACAACCCGCTCTACACCGCCCACGAGCTGCGCCCACAATTCAAGAACCACGGCGCCCGTGTGGCAATCGTGTGGGACAAGGCCGCCGACACGCTCGAGCAGCTGCGCGCCGACACCCCGCTGGAAACCGTGGTCAGCGTGAACATGATCAAGGCCATGCCACGCGCCCAACAACTCGCGCTGCGCCTGCCGCTGCCGAAGGTGATGGAGGCCCGCGCAGCGCTCACCGGCCCGTGCAGCAACACGGTGCCATGGGAGTCATTGACCAGCTCCGCCATCGGTGGGCTGGGCACTGACCTGGAACCCCCAGCGGAGATCACTCCGGAAAGCCCCGCGGTGATCCTGTACACCTCCGGCACGACCGGCGCGCCGAAGGGCGCGGCACTCTCGCACGCAAACCTGGTTGCCAACCCGCTGCAAGGCCAGGCGTGGGTAAAGGAACTCCAAGAGGGCAACCAGCGCATGCTGGCGGCCCTGCCGTTCTTCCACGCCTACGGCCTGACGTTCTCGTTGACGTTGACCATGCTGATCGGCTCAGAACTTGTGCTCCTGCCAGCCCCGCAGATGCCTCTTGTGATGAAGGCCATCAAGAAAACCCCGCCAACATTCATTCCGGGTGTGCCCACCCTGTTTGAGCGCATCCTGCAGGCTGCGGAGAAGAAGAACATCGACCTGTCCCCGATTCAGATTGGCTTCTCGGGAGCGTCGTCGCTGCCGAAGGAGATCATCGAGGAGTGGGAGCGCGCCACCGGCGGTCGCCTGGTCGAAGGCTACGGCCTGACCGAGACGTCGCCGATCATCGTGGGCAACCCGCAGACCGCGGACCGTCGCCCCGGCTACATCGGCATCCCCTTCCCCGACACCGAGATCCGCATCGTCGACCCGGACAACCCGGACAAGGACATGCCCTACGGCGAGGACGGCGAAATCCTGGCGAAGGGCCCGCAGGTGTTCTCCGGCTACTTCAACAACCCTGAGGCTACCGAGAAGGTCTTCCACAACGGTTGGTTCCGCACCGGCGACATGGGTGTGATGGAGGAGGACGGCTTTATTAAGCTCGTCTCCCGCATCAAGGAGCTCATCATCACCGGCGGGTTCAACGTCTACCCTGCGGAGGTTGAGGAGGTCATCCGCACCCACAAGGACGTCGAGGATGTCGCCGTGGTCGGCCGTCCGCGCTCCGACGGTTCGGAGGATGTTGTCGCCTGCGTCGTGCTTCGCGACGGCGCCGCCCTCGACCCCGACGGCCTGAAGGACTTCGCCCGCGAGAACCTCACCCGTTACAAGGTGCCGCGCACCTTCTACCACTTCGAGGAGCTGGCCAAGGACCAGATGGGCAAGCTACGCCGCCGCGAGGTCCGCGAGGACCTGCTGTCCAAGCTCGAGCAGCGCTAAAGGCTCGGTCCGGACACCCGCGCTGCTTTGTTGGTCTCGCGGCGGCCATCCGCCGCGCCGCCCCACAGATGGTGAGAACCTAATGGTGAGCTCGGCAAAATTTTGGCGTTCTCCCCGTTTGGTTCTCACCATTTGCGCGTGCGACGGGGGTTCGCGCTAAAGACCCACCCAGACCGGCTCGGGGTGCAGCTCAACGCCAAACTGCTTGTCGACGACCCCCTGCACCCTCCGCGCCAACGCCACGATGTCGTCCGCCGTGGCGTTACCCCTGTTCGTCAGCGCAAGGGTGTGCTTGGTGGACAGTCGTGCAGGTGCGTCCTCGCCGGGGAATCCGCGGGGGCAGCCGGCGCGCTCGATCAGCCACGCCGCAGACAACTTCTCTTGGCCCTCACCAGCGGCAAAGCGTGGCATGTGGTCTTCGCCGACCTTGGCCTCGATCTCATCCGCCAGTGAGGTGGGCACGACCGGGTTGGTGAAAAACGAGCCCGCGGACCACGTGTCGTGGTCGCCGGCGTCGAGCACCATGCCCTTCGCCCGGCGCGTCTCCAGCACGGATGCACGGGCCTCCGCCAGCGACACACGCTCCCCGCCCAGGTGGCGCAGCGGGATCGACTGGTCGGTCTTCTCCAGCGCCAGCTCGATCTCCAGCACCACGGCACGCGAGGTGAACTTCAGGTTGGAGTAGCGATACGCCAACTCCAGTGACTCGGCGGACACCCACTCGTCCGCACCCGTCTGGCGGTTGTAGAGGCGCACGCGGGTGAGCACGTCCGAAATCTCGGAGCCGTACGCGCCGACGTTTTGCACCGGAGTGGCACCAGCGGAACCCGGAATGCCCGACAAGGCTTCGATACCACCGAGGCCATGGTCGACGGCAAAGGCAACCACGTCGTCCCAGACGGTGCCGGCTTGGATGCGCAGCGTGGTGTCGTCGATAAGCGAGATGCCCTCGTTGCGCACCAACACAGCAGTCAGATCGAGCGCACCTTCCGCAACAAGCAGGTTGGACCCGCCGCCAACAACAAGCAGCGGCGAACCGGCGCGATCAAGGCGCGCAACGGTCTCGGCGAGTGCTTCGGCGCTGGTGCACTCGATGATCTCGGCCGGCGAACCGCCGACGCGCAACGTGGTCAGAGAGGCAAATGATGGGGTTGACACGCCAACAACGGTAGTCTGTGATCCATGACTGCACGTAGTGAGATCACTGTGACCATCAACCAGCCGATCGAAAAGGTCGCGCAAGCCTACGCCACGCGCGAATACTGGGAGTTCATCGCAGAGAAACTCTCCCCGGAACCGGGCGAGCTCAACGAGTTCGCGGACAACACCGCAACCCTCTTTGAGATTCTGCCGACCTCTATCCTCCCGCCGGCAGCACAGGCGATGGTGTCCCAGGACCTGAAGCTCAAGCGCGTCGTCACCGTAGGCGCGCTCGACGGCGACACCGCCAAGCACACCATGACCGGCGACGTCAAGGGCACCCCGGTGGACCTCGGCGCCGAATACACAGCAACCCGCGACGGCGACAACACCAAGCTCGACTACGAGCTCGAAGCCAAGGTCAACATCCCGTTTATGGGCGCTGCCCTCGAGCCGAAGGTCGCCGAGGCACTCGAGGAGATCGTGGAAAACGAAGCGAAGCTCACCGAGCAGTGGATTAGCGAGAACCTCTAATCCCCCACTATCACAATCTCCGCGCCGATAACCCGGGTGCGGCGGGCAAACCCTACGGGGTGATCACCCGCGGCACGACCGGGTTTAATCGTCTGCGCAGATCTGATCGCTGGACCCGCTTTCACCCGCGGGTCCAGTCCCTGTTGCGCGCCGTACCCGACCCGCTGGCCGTGGATGTGGGCTACGGCGCGTCGCATGCCACCACCGTCGAATGGACCGGGTGGCTGCGCCAGATCCGCCCCGACATCGAGGTCGTGGGCCTGGAGATCGACCCGGAGCGCGTCCTGCCGCCCCGCGACGGCGTGCGTTTCGAGCTCGGTGGCTTCGAACTCGCCGGCTACCGCCCCCACCTCGTGCGCGCCTTCAACGTGCTGCGCCAATACGACGTCGACCAAGTCCCCGACGTGTGGGACACCGTCTGCTCACGCCTTGCGCCGGGCGGCCTGTTTGTCGAAGGCACCTGCGATGAAATCGGACGCCGTTGCGCATGGTTGCTTCTCGACGACACCGGCCCCGTCTCCTTAACCCTCTCCTGGGATCCCTTCCACACCGCAACCCCCTCAGAGGTGGCGGAGCGCCTCCCCAAAGCGCTGATCCACCGCAATGTGCCCGGCGAGGCCATCCACGCATTTCTTACCGACGCCGATACCGCCTGGGAACACGCCGCCGGATGGGAACCCCACGGCCCGCGCGTGCGCTGGCGCCACGCCCTCGACGACCTGGCCGCAAAATGGCCGATCACGCCCCAGCGGCGCCGCTTTTCCGACAATTCCGTGACCGTCGAGTGGAACGCCATCGCCCCAAGTTCCTAAACTGGCCCGCATGACCAAAGCCTGGAAAGTCACCCTCTCCATCATCGTCGGAGTACTCCTCCTGTTCGCCGTTGCGGAAGGAGGCATCCGCGCGTTCGTGTCCCACCAGGTCACGTCCGAAGCCCCGGAAGGCACCTCGGTGTCCTTCGGCCCGAAGCCAGTCACACTCGGCTTGCTGGGTGGAAAGTTCCCCCACATGAAAATCGACCAGGACTCCACCCTGGTCGTCGACGGCAACACCTTCACCGGCGCGCCCGCCGCCGTCGTAGAGATGGACAACGTCCACATCACAGGTGGCGACCCGGTCGCCGAAACCCTCCACCTGACCTCCGATCTGCCCACCGACTACGTCCGCGCCATGCTCAACCAGCAGTTGGAGCAGCAGATGGGCGAGGACGCCGGATTCCTGGCCAACTTCATCAACGTCAGCGACGTCACCGCGAACCCCGAGGCCGGAACCTTCACCGTCGAGTTCAGCGGCGGTGTCGCAGGCATCGAACTGCGCCCCTCCATGCGTGACGGCCAACTCGCGCTCGAGGCCGAGAACACCTCGCTGTTCGGCTTCGACCTGCCCGACGGTGTCGCCGACGCCATCAGCGGCGCCCTGTCCAACGGCATGGCCCAGGAAGCCAACAGCACCATGCGTATCGACGACTTCCGCGTCATCGACGGCGGCCTCCAAGTCTCCATGGTGGGCACCGACGTGAACTTCAACGAACTGCAGATGATGCAAGAAAACCCCGCCGGGTTCACGACCCAGCAGGGTTAAGCGGTGCCGCTGCGGCGGCGCGGGCGGTGTTACCAGCCGCCGTTGCCCTCCAGAATGTTTTTGATCTGGGGGCGGATGTCGAAGTAGTAGATACCGATCGCCACCGCACCAAACCATGCGATGAACGGCAGGCCGAGCATGCACGCCACCGCAGACAGCGCCAGGATGCCAATCCAGGCGCCCTTCGACTGGCGGCCTGCTGCTTCGAACGCGTCGGGGCGGGTCGTCGCCACGAGCCCGGCAGCCACAAGGCCTGCGATGCCGACCGCGAAGAGCATGAGGAAGCTCGCGCGTGACGGGAGCGTCGTGATGAACTGGATCTGCTCAAGAGCCGCGGTATCCATATCCCAACCTTCTAGTTAGCGGTGTTGTTGGAGTCGGTTTCGTCCGTCTCCAGAATCTCGCCGTCGATAATATCGCCGTCACCGGTGGTGTTGGTGAACTGGTCTTGGAGGCGCTCCACCAGGCCGTCGAAACGCGAGCGGATATCGCTCATAACACCCTTGTCGTCGACCCCGTCAAGAGCCTTATCCAGACGCTCGTTGAGCGCAGCGCGCACCTCATTTACCTTCGTAGTCACAGTCTCCTTGAGGTCGTCGGAGATCTGCAGATCACGCTCACGCAGGGAGTTGAAGAGCTTCTCCGCCTCGTCGACGAAGTTGTTGGCCACGTTGCGCACGTCACCCTCCGACGTCGCCGCGTTCAAGTTCGTGCGAGCCTCATCGGACGTGGATTGGAAACGCTCAGAGAGCTCGCCGGCTACCTTGCCCAGCGCCGCGCCGAGAGAAGAGCCAGCCAGCAGCAGGGCCTCGCCAGCGTCGCGCAGGTTGTTACGGATCTCGCCATTGTTGTCAGCCATAGTTTTACCTTTCATCTAAAAGAACAAGAGCTGTGTCACAGTGTAAATAACCAAACCGGCCAGTGCACCGACCACAGTGCCGTTCAGGCGAATAAACTGCAGGTCACGGCCCACCATCAGCTCGATCTTCTCCGCTGCTTCCTCCCCGTCCCAGCGCTCGATCGTCTCCGCGATGATGCCCACGATCTGTTCCGCGCCGTTCTCGGCCGCGTAGTGGGTGATCTTTTCCAGGCGTGCTTCGGCGTCGGCGCGGACTGTGGGGTCGTCGCGAAGCTTGGTGCCCCATTCCATCGACGCATCCGCGATCTTCCTGCGCAGCGTGCTCGACGGATCCGAGGCCGCCTCCACCAACGCTGTGGACAACTGCGCCCACATCCCGGCAGACGCCGAACGCACCGCGTTCGACGCCATGATATCGCCCTTCAACGCCTCCACGCGCGAGATCATCTCCCCATCAAACTGCAGGTCCTGCGCGAAGTCGTTGATCTGTCGGCGCAGCGCCCGCCGCGCCTCGTGCTGCGGGTCCGCGTCCACGTCCGCCATGAACGACACCAACTCGTCGTACACGCGCTGCCCCACGAGGTCTTTGGCGAATTGGGGTGCCCAGCGGGGCATACGTTCGTCGATAAGTGAAACGACCGTGTCCTCCATGCCATTTACTTTGCGACGACCCCACGCCACCATGTCATCCACCACCGGCTCCACCTTGCCATCCGCAATCAACCCCTCCAGCGCACGGCCCAGCGGCGGGCCCCAAATCGGCTCCGCAAAGCGGTCGATCACCTGCGAATCGATAAACCGCTCCGCCTCCTTCGGATCGATGCCCTCAACCATGCGCACCACGAACGTGCCCACCTCTTCGCTGACCCGCTCCGCGTTCGCTGGCTGCGCCATCCACGTGCCTACCCGCTCCGGGATGCCCGCATCCATCACCTTCTGCGTAATCGTGCGCGCATTCAGGAAGTTCTCGCTGACAAAGTCGCTCAGCGCCCCCGCAACCTGATCCTTCTTGTTCGGGATGATCGCCGTGTGCGGAATCGGAATCCCCATCGGGTGCTTAAACAACGCCGTCACCGCAAACCAGTCGGCCAAACCACCCACCATGCCTGCCTCCGCCGCAGCACGCACGTAACCAATCCACGCCGCCGTTGCGCCTTGGGATTGCGCCCACGAGCACGCAAGGAAGATCACCGCAGCAACCCCAAGCAAACTTGTCACCGCGATCTTGTGGTTTCGCAGGACGCGGCGCCGCTCCGCCTCATTGGTTGGGCTTGGCATCAACTGATCAGTCATGCCCCCGATTAAAGCAGCCCGGCCGACATGGGCACGAAAAATGCCCCCTCCGCCGAAACGAAGAGGGCAAAAGCGTCCAGCGCGTTAGTTCACGCGGCCAGTGCGCTTGCGGTACTCCTTGTAATCCTTCCGGCCAAGGCCGATGAAGATGAAGGCGAGCACCGTGGTGATCACTGCTTCAGCGACGCCCAGGATGAGCAGACGCTCTGCCAGGCCGTGAGTCTGCGAGCCAAAGCCGTAGACCATCGCACCCCAGCCCCACACTGCCAGGCCAACACCGAACAGTGCGGACAGGAGCAGACCCATCGCAACCCAGGTGAAGTTGCGGTTCAGGGACGAGTGCGGCGCACCCAGGGATACCGGGTCGTAGCCCTCGATGTACGTGTCCTCAATCCTGCTCTGGTACTCAGGGAAAGACTCGCTGTGGATATCTGCAACTGCATGAGAACCCATGATGATGTTTCCTTCTACTACTGCTGGTTCTACCAGGACTCCAATACCTCGGAGTATACGGCAGATCTAGTCGTCGCCACCCTTGAAGGCAGCACGGGCACGCTCAGCGTTGATCGCACCGACTGCATCAAGCGGGATACCGGCCGGGCAAACATCAGCACACTCGCCGTACAGCGAGCAGTGGCCGAAGTTCGTCTCCAGCTCATCAACCATGTTGCGGGCACGGCGGCCGCGCTCCATCTTGCCCAGCGGCAGCAGCTTCAGGTGCTTGAGCTTCGCGCCAGTGAACAGGTGCGCAGCACCGTTCGGGCAGGCAGCCACACAAGCGCCACAGCCGATGCAGGCCGCGTAGTCAAGCGCGGTCTCTGCGTCCTTGTGGTTCACAGCCAGCGTGTCAGCATCCGGAGCGGTACCGGCGTTGACCGAGACGTAGCCGCCCTGCTGCATGACGCGGTCCAGGGCGGAACGGTCCACAGTCAGGTCCTTGATCACCGGGAATGCACCGGAGCGGAACGGCTCAATCTTGAGCGTGTCGCCGTCGTTGTAGTTAAACAGGCGCTGCAGGCAGGCCGTCGTGTTCTGGCCAGCACCGTGCGGGCGACCGTTGACCAGTACGCCACAGGTGCCGCAAATGCCTTCGCGGCAGTCAGAGGCGAACACGAACGGTTCTTTGCCCTCTTCGACGTAGTTGTTGTTGACGTGGTCGAGCAGCTCCAGGATGGACATCTGCTCCACAGCGTCGTCGACCTGGACGGTCTCGAAGCTGCCCTCAGTGTCAGGACCAGCCTGGCGCCAGATTTCAAGTGTCAGTTTCATTACTTGTAGTTCCTTGCCATCAGCGGGATCGAATCGAAGTACAGGGGTTCAGCGTGGCGGATGAACTGGCCTTCGCCGGCCGGCTCCCACGCGGAGACGAAGCACCAGTTGTCGTCGTCACGCTCTGCCTCGCCGTCATCGGTGAGGTGATCCATACGGTAGTGAGCACCGCAGGACTCGTCGCGGTCAAGAGCGTCGATGCACATGAGCTCGCCGAGGTTGATGTAGTCAACCAGGCGCAGCGCTGCCTCGAGGGTCTGGTTCATGTCATCCGCGGTACCCGGGATGGAGATGTTGGTCCAGAAGTCCTCGCGCAGTGCACGGATCTTACGGATGCCCTCTTCCAGGCCCTCCACGGTACGGGCAACGCCGCAGTGCTCGTAGAGGATGTCGCCGAGCTGCTCGTGGAAGTGCTCCGGGCCGTGCGGCTCCGGGCCACGGATGGACATGATGCGCGCGATGCGCTCCTCCACCTCAGCAACAACGTCCTTGGCTTCCTGGGAGTCCTCGGAGAGCTTCTCCTCACCGAGGTGGTTTGCCAGGTAGTTCGGGACGGTGAACGGCAGGGTGAACCAGCCGTCGACGGATGCGGACAGCAGCGAGTTAGCACCCAGACGGTTTGCACCGTGGTAGGTCCAGGAGCACTCACCGGCGGCGAACAGGCCGTCGATGGAGGTCATCTCGTTGAAGTCGGTCCACAGGCCGCCCATGGTGAAGTGGACGGTCGGTGCAATACGCATCGGAGCCTTGTACGGGTCGTCGCCAGTGGAGTCCTCGTACATCTCGAACAGGTTCGAGTAACGCTCACGGATGGTGTCCTCGCCGAGGCGCTCAATCGCGTCGGAGAAGTCCAGGTATGCGGAGTTGTGCAGCGGGCCAACACCGTAGCCGGCATTGAGCTGCTGGGAGATCGCACGGGACGCAACGTCACGCGGCACCAGGTTGCCGAAGGCCGGGTAGCGACGCTCCAGGAAGTAGTCACGCTCGTCTTCCGGAATGGTGTTCGGGTCGCGGTCGTCGCCCTTTTCCTTCGGGGTCCAAATGCGGCCGTCGTTACGCAGCGACTCCGACATCAGCGTGGTCTTTGCCTGCCACTTCGCGTTGACCGGAAGACCGGTCGGGTGGAACTGGACGAAGCACGGGGACGCCAGGTAGGCACCACGCTCGTACGCACGCATCATGGCGGAAGAGTTGGAGTTCTTCGCCAGCGTGGTCTTGTGGTACACGTTGCCGTAACCGCCGGTAGCCAGGATGACTGCGTGGCCGGTGAACGGCGTGATCTCACCGTTG
Source organism: Corynebacterium sp. HMSC036E10 (assembly GCF_001836265.1). NCBI lineage: Bacteria > Bacillati > Actinomycetota > Actinomycetes > Mycobacteriales > Corynebacteriaceae > Corynebacterium > Corynebacterium sp. HMSC036E10. The sequence continues at coordinate 21,266 of NZ_KV827982.1, read as the reverse complement.
ATCAGGTTACGGGTCACAATGCCGGAGCAGTGCTTCTTGCCGTCCTTCTCGGTGATGATCAGATCCATCAGGTCGTGGTGAGTGAAGATCTCAACGTTGCCCAGGTGGATCTGGCGCTGCAGAGCCGAAGCGGTGGACAGCTGCAGCTGCTGGCCTGTTTGGCCACGGGTGTAGTAGGTACGGGAGACCTGCACGCCACCGAACGAACGGGTGGCCAGGGTGCCGCCGTACTCACGAGCGAACGGAGCGCCAATGGCGTTCATGTGGTCGATCACGCGGACCGACTCGACAGCCAGGCGCCAGCAGTCGGACTCGCGGCAGCGGTAGTCGCCGCCCTTCACGGTGTCCTTGACGTGGCGGTAAGCACCGTCGTTATCCACCTTCTTGCCGCGGGCGGAGTTGACGCCACCCTGTGCAGCAATGGAGTGCGCACGACGCGGAGCATCGTGGTAGGTGAAGGACTTGACGTTGTAGCCGAGCTCGCCAAGTGCCGCAGCAGCTGCGCCACCGGACAGGCCGGTACCAACAACGAGGACGGTGAACTTACGACGGTTCAGCGGCGACACCAGGTTCATGTGGTCCTTCTGGAACTCCCACATGTCCTTCATGCGCACTTCGTCGCGGTTTGGCTCGTTGGACTGCAGGATCTCACCCGGGGTGACACCAGCAGCAGCCGACTCCGGCTGACGGAACGCCTGTGCCTGGGCCTGGCCGGCAGCCGGCGTCTCGGTGGAGGCCTGCTCGCCGTGCGAACCCTGATTCGAGGAAATAGAGGTAGTCATATTGTTTCTCCTATTTGGCCATTACCGAACGAAGTCCGGGACCCAGCCGGCCGCAAGAGCGATCGGCATGATGACGTTTCCGGCGACGACGATGAACGGAAGGATGTACGCGAGCACGACCATGAGGCCCTCACCGCGCTTGCCCAACCAGCCAAGGTCAGACACAGCGAGGTAGATGCCGTGGGTCAGGTGCAGCAGCAGTGCCAGGTTCGCGACAACGTAAACCAGGGTGACCCACCAACGACCTGGGCCGAAGGTAGCCAGCAGGTTGTTGCGGACTGCGCCGTGGACGAACTCGTCGGAAGCCACAGCAACACCCATGGTGAGGTCCAGGATGTGGAACACGATGAACAGCAGCAGGATGACACCCGTGACCAGCATTGCGCGGGTCGCGGTGGACTGCCAGCCACCCATCAGGCCCGTGCGCTTGAAGCGACCGCGGGACTTCTTCGAACGGCCGTGCAGGGCGAATGCTCCCCAAACGTGCAGCACCAGGCAGGCGAGCAGCACGATGCGAATAATCCACAGGAAGCCCTCACGCGGGAACAGCGGCTCGCCGATCGTGCGGAGGAACTCGCCGTAGTCGTCGATCGGCGCGGAGCCGTCGGCGTGCAGCGGCATAAAGATCTTCAGGTTGCCCACCATGTGGCCAAGCACGAAGAGACCGAAGATGAGGCCGGTGATGGCCATGGTCAGCTTGATGGCCCATGTTGGGTAGGACGGCCGCTCGCGCAGCGGCTTTTCAGTAATTTTTCCGTGACGAATGGCTTCACGGTCTGCGTTTTGTACAGTCATGGCACCTCCAGTGTCGCTAATACTCTATGGGAATCGCGCCGGTTACACACACCTGAATTGCAGGCCGATCCATGTTTTTCCCAAGTTTCAACCGTCACTTGACCCCTCTCCCCAGTACGCACCGCACTTTGTGACCTTCCTCACTGCGAGGCATTGATGGTGGATAGCCAACAATCCTCACCCCGTTAAGTGTCAATCTTTGGTTGGTTAGTTTCACCTAACTGCCAGCTCGGGGCGAAATCGGTACGCTGGCCCCCATGGCTATTGACAAGAACACCGAGAACTCTGCAACCCGTCAGATTGATGCCCCTGCGGCCGCGATCTTCGACATCCTGTCCAACCCCGAGCGCCACGCCGAGACCGACGACTCCGGCATGGTTGTCTCCGCCGATCAGGCCGAGCGCCTCAAGGCAGTCGGCGACACGTTCACTATGAACATGACCAAGGAGGACGGCGACTACCAGACCGTCAACGAGGTCTTCGCCATCCAGCCGGACCGCATCATCGGCTGGAAGAACGTGGAAAACACCACCGCCCAGGTGAAGGTTGGCGCGAAGTGGCTCTACGAGCTCGAGCCGATCGACGCCGACAACACCACCGTGAAGCTCACCTACCAGCGCGATGAGCTGGAGGAGAACCTGCTGGGCATGACCGAGAAGTTCAACGACGACTTCCTGGCTAAGTCCCTGGACAAGCTCGCAGCAGCAGTCGCAGGCGCATAAGCACTCGCTAATCGACGACCCCACGCGGCGCCCCGCCAGCCGGGGCGCCGCGTTCTGCTTTTGCTGATCGTCTAGCTTCCTTGGCAGCACAACCAGACGATCAACGCACCTCGCCCGCGTTTTCCCAGGTGATAACGCAACCCATGTTCAATATGGTGCGGATCGTCTAGTGGCAGCTAGACGATCCGCACCACAACATAAAAAAGGGGCGCGACCTGTGCGGTCGCGCCCCTTTTTTATGCGGCGATCAATTAGAGGTTGATCATGTGGCCTTCGACGCCGTGGGCAACTTCCTTGAGCACCTCAGACAGGGTCGGGTGGATGTGAATGGAGCGAGCGATCTCACCGGCGGTCAGATCGAAGCGCTGTGCAAGCACAACCTCCGGCAGGAGCTCGGAAACGTTCGCGCCAACGAGGTGGGCGCCGAGGATCTCGCCGAACTCCGCGTCGGCAACGAGCTTGCCAAAGCCTGCGGTCTCAGCCAGGCCGACTGCCTTGCCGTTTGCGGTGAACGGGAAGGTAGCGACCTTGATGTCGCGGTCCGGCCACTTCTCCTTGGCCTGCTCCTCGGTGTAACCCATGGATGCAACCTGCGGGTTACAGAAGGTGGCGCGCGGGGTCATCATGTAGTCCTCGATCTCGAGGGTCTCTGCACCCGCGATGGTCTCGGCGGCGATGATGCCCTGCGCCTCTGCGACGTGGGCGAGCTGGAGCTTCGCGGTGACGTCGCCGATGGCGTAGATGTGATCGACGTTGGTGCGCATGCGCTCGTCGATAGCAATGGCGCCGCGGTCGGTGAGCTCGACGCCGGTGTTCTCCAGGCCGTAGCCCTCGGTGCGCGGTGCGAAGCCGACGGAGATCATGACGCGATCGGCCTTGAGGGTCTCGGTCTTGTCGGAGCCGTTCTTCTTCACGTCGACCTCGACGGAGTCGCCGTTGTCGCGGACCTCGGTGGTGGCGTGGCCGGTGAGCAGCTTCACGCCGAGCTTCTTGTATGCCTTGGCGATCTCCTTGGAGACGTCCTTGTCCTCGTTCGGCAGGACGCGGTCCTGGTACTCGATGACGGTGACGTCAACGCCGTAGTTGGACAGCACGTAGGCAAACTCCATGCCGATCGCGCCTGCGCCGACGATGACCATCTTCTCCGGAGCCTCAGGGTTGAGGATCTGCTCTTCGTAGGAGACGACGTTCTCGGACAGTTCGATGCCCGGCAGGGTGCGCACGACGGCGCCGGTGGCGATGATGCAGTCGTCGAAAGTGACGGTCATGCCCTTGTCGTCACCCTCGGTGATCTCGATGGTCTTGGCGTCCTTGAAGGAGCCCAGGCCGTTGATTTCCTGGATCTTGTTCTTCTTCATCAAGTAGTGCACGCCGCCGACGATCTTCTGGGAGACCTGGCGGGAGCGCTTGTGGGCGTCGGTGTAGTCAAACTCCACGTCACCCTTGATGCCGAAAGTTTTTGCTTCGTGGTTGAAGATCGAAGCGACTTCAGCGTTCTTGATCAGCGCCTTAGATGGGATGCAGCCTACGTTGAGGCAGACTCCGCCCCAGTACTGCTTCTCAATGACAGCAACTTTCTTACCCAGCTGAGCTGCACGGATGGCGGCGACGTAGCCACCGGGGCCCGCGCCGAGGACAACAACGTCAAAATGTTCTTTACTCACGATGCATATGGTACGTCCCCGTCTGGCAAAATGTGGCGGAGGATCTCCCCAAGTCTTTAGGAAAGCGAGCACAGTTCCGTGAAACTCACGCGTCCGGCCATCGCCGTAGCCGCTGTCGCCCTTGTTACAGCAGGTGCCGTTCCCGTTGTCCATTACGCATCTTCGCTTAGCGACGACACCCCCGCCGTCCTCAGCGCTGCACAGTCGACAGTGAATACAACACTGCCCGAGACCACCCCCTCGGAGACGACCACCCCGACCGAGCCGACAGAGAAGTCGACCACGTCGGCAACGTCCGAAACCCCAACTTCGAACGAGCCCACCCCAACCACGTCCGAGCTGGTGCCGGAGGGCTCCAGCAAGGACACGACCAACGAGGACCTCAACTCGAAGGACGGGAAGGACGACTCAGCCACTGACGCGGATGCGGACGCCACGGTGCTTTCGGAGGATGCGGCGAAGCTGAACCCGATGGGTGAGGATATGCAGCAGCACCCTGCGATCAAGGAACTCGGTGAGGTGCCGAAGACGATGAGCGGCGCGGAGCAGCGCTGGGTCAAGCGTCTGGCCGACAACCAGCACGTGTGGAAGAACGAAGCGCTGCGCGTGTACTCGGAATCGATGGGCCGTTACATCCCGGTCGCGGTGTTCTACGCCACCAACGACAAGGGCGAAACGGTCGAGAACGCCCCGACGGTTTACCTACTTAACGGCGCTGGTGGCTCCGAGCAGGACACCGACTGGGTTTCCCAGGCACTCGAGGAAGTCCACGAGGTCTACGGTCGCTCGGGCGCGAACGTGGTCATCCCGATGGAGGGCGCGTTCTCGTACTACGTCGACTGGGCTGCAGAGCCGCCGACGGAGAACAACGTGTTTTACAAGGGCAAGCAGATGTGGTCGACGTTCCTGGCCAAGGAACTGCCGCAGATTATCGAGCCATACATCAAGGCTGACCCGAATCGCCGTGGCGTGATCGGCATGTCTATGTCCGCCACCTCGTCGCTGCTGCTCGCTGAGCACAACCCGAACATGTTTAAGGCCGTCGGCTCGTTCTCCGGCTGCCCGGCAACGTCGCGTCCGCTGCCGAGCTTCTTCATCAACCTCACGGTGGACCGTGCTGCACCGGGTGTCATGTCGCCTGAGTACATCTTCGGCCCGATGGGTTCGGACTACAACCGCTACAACGATGCCCTGGTCAACGCACCGAAGCTGGCCGGCACTGACACGAAGGTGTACATCTCCACCGGCACCGGCCTCGCAGCGGAGACCGATATGCCGGGCACGTTGCGGAAGCGCCTCGAAGATGCGGGCCTGGACTCCTCCGACGCGTTTGTGAAGGGTTCCGCAAACGCCGCGACCCTCCTGGTCGAAGGCGGCGCGATCGAGGCTGCGATGAACGCCTGCACCCACGACTTCCTGGTCAAGGCGCGTGCCAACGGTGCGGAGGTCGCTCACGCTGAGCTGCGCCCGGTGGGCACCCATTCCTGGCCGGTGTGGCGCGACGACCTGAAGCGCTCCTACGAGACCGTGTTCAAGTCGGCGCTCGGCCTGTAACTGGGCCTGTAACCGCGCCTGTAAAAAACAGGCAACAAAAAAGAGGCACCCTGCCACAGGGTGCCTCTTTTTCTAGCTTTTAGAACATGCCCAGGCCGTAGGCGATCGTGGAGGACGTCGAGGAGCCGAAGTGGATGAGCTGGCCGAGGACCTCGTTGATCTGCAGCTGGACGGATTCGATCGGGTTCATGTCGCTTTCCTTTCAAAACGTGGAACATCTGTAACAATAGCCACAGGTTTAACGTATGTACCGTACAATGACGCTTCGAATGTCGTCAGGCAACACACTTTCGTTACAGAAACGGGGACCCGCCTCATGAAGACCTTGAAGAAAGCTGCGCTCGCAGCACTCACCGCCGTCGCCGTCGCATGCGGTACGATTCCCGCGGTGGCGCAGCCGGTTGGCGTGGTCAAGGCGTGGGACGCCACGGCAAACCCGCCGACTGTCATCCACACCGGCAAGCCGCAGTCCTGGGTGAAGCAGGTCGACCACAAAACGGTCCTGTCCTACAACGTGTTCTCCCCGTCAATGAACCGTGACATCCCCGTCGCCGTCATCCCCGCCACCAACCCGGCTGGCCAGCGCGTCCAGGGCGCGCCGACGCTCTACCTGCTCAACGGCGCAGGCGGTGCGGAGCAGGACCAGGACTGGATCCACCTGCACACCACCAAGGACTACTTCGCGGGCAAGGGCGTCAACGTGGTCATCCCGCAGGCTGGCGCATTTTCGTACTACACCGACTGGGTCGCCCCAACCGTGCGCTCCCGATACCTCAACGGCCCGCAGAAGTGGGAGACGTTCCTGACCAAGGAACTGCCTGGTCCGATTGAGCGCACCCTCGGTGCAAATAACAACCGAGCGATCGCCGGGTTCTCCATGTCGGGCACCTCGGCGCTCGTCCTGCCGCAACACAACCCGGGCATGTACAAAGCCGCGGCGTCGTTCTCTGGCTGCGCGGCGACATCCTCGCCAGCCGGCTACAACTTCGCCCGCATCACCGTGAACCGCGCGTCGGCTACCCAGGACTTCAAAACCGTCACCCCGGAGATGATGTGGGGTCCGATGGGCGGACCCTACAACCGCTGGAACGACGCCCTGCTCAACGCCGAGAAACTGCGCGGCCTGAAGCTCTACGTCTCCGCGGGCACCGGCCTGGCGGGGCGCAGCGACCAGGTCAGCTACCTCATCGGCCTCGGCGCACCGGACCCGATCGCACACATCGGCGCGGCAACGCTGCAGGTAGAAGGCGGCGTGATCGAGGCTGCGATCAACACCTGCACCCACGACCTCAAGGCAAAGCTCGACGGGTTGAACATCCCGGCGCACTTCGAGCTGCGCAACGTGGGCACCCACTCCTGGCCGTACTGGCGCGACGACCTGGACAAGGCCTGGCGCACCACTATCGCACCGGCACTCGGGGTGTAAGCCCGCGCTGGACTAGACTTCGCAGGCGATGAAACGCCGCAGCGACAACTACACGGGCGTGGAACCCAACCGTGGGTTCCACGTCACGCATTACGACCTGGATTTCGACTACATCGTCGGACCCAACCGGCTCAACGCCACCGCAACGTTGACGCTGACCACCACCGAAGCCCTGCACCACCTGACGTTGGATGTGGCGGAGGGGCTTGCGGTTCGGCGCGTGGAGTCGTCGATAAGCAGTGGCATCAAGCGCTTCCGCCAGTCGGGTGGAAAATTGCGCATCTCGCTTCACGACGACCTCCCGGCCCACACCGAATTCACCCTCACCATCCGCTACGGCGGCAACCCCCGCCCGCGACGCACCGCGTGGGGCGAACTCGGCTGGGAGGAACTGGACAACGGCGCGCTGACCGCCAACCAGCCCAACGGCGCACCCACCTGGTTCCCCTGCAACGACACCCCCGACGAGAAGGCGACCTACACGTTTAACGTGCGCACCGACCGCGACTACGTCGCCGTAACCAACACCACCGCGCACCCGATGCCGACGTACCTGGCCACGGTGCAGGTCGGCCAGTTCCAGCGCGTGGAGCTCGGCCGCAACGTCGTCGCGTGGCTGCCCGGCGCGCAACCCGGCGACCTGAACAAGCAGCAGGCGATGCTGGACTACTTTGAAACCGTCTTCGGGCCGTACCCGTTTGAGAACTACCAGGTAGTCGTGCACGAGGAGGCGCTGGAAATCCCGCTCGAGGCGCACGGTTTGTCCATCTTCGGCATCAACCACCTGCGCCGCAACGAGCGGCTGATCGCGCACGAGTTGGCGCACCAATGGTTCGGCAACTCGCTCGGCATCGGCCACTGGCGCGACATCTGGCTCAACGAAGGTTTCGCCTGCTACGCCGAGTGGCTGTGGGCGGATCACGCAGGACAGATGCCTATCGACGACTCCGTGCGCACCCACTACAACAAACTCACCCCCATGCGGTTTACCCTGGCGGATCCGGGCCCGCGCGACATGTTCGACGACCGCGTGTACAAACGCGGCGCGATCACGCTGCATGCTTTACGACGAAGCGTCGGCGACCCAGTCTTCTTCAACACGGTGCGCGATTATGTGGCTGCGAACGCGGACGGGATCGTGGATACGCAAACGCTCATTGACGCGTTTGCCCGCAACGGTGCCGACATTGCCCCAATCCTGGAGGCATGGGTGCAGCGCGCCGAACTGCCGGAGTGCCCGTGAAACACCTCTCGCTGGCGACAGTGTTCGCCGCCATCAGCGGGCTGGTCGTCGTCTGGGTTGCCGGCTGGGCGCTGGACGTAGAAACCGGCTACCGGTACTTCCTGGCCTACTGGGGGCTGTTCTTCTCCTGCGCCGGAATCGTGGACGGCATCACCCACGAAACCACCCGCGCCGTCGCCGCCGCCCGCGAGGACGGCACTCGCGGCAACGCCAACCCGTGGCGCATGGGTGCGGTCATCGGCGGGGTGGCGCTGGCGCTCGTGGCGGTGTTCGGCCTGTTCGGCATGGGTACGATCGTCCCCTCCGACCCGACGCTGGCCACCGCGCTGCTGGCGTTCGGCCTGCTGTCTTACGCGTTCCAATCGGTGCTCTCCGGCGTGCTGTCCGGCGCGGGACTGTGGGAGCGCTACGCCGCACTCGTGGCGTTGGACTCCGGCGCGCGCCTGGTCCTCGCCGTGCTCACGCTGCTGCTTGGCGGTGGGCTTCGCGAGTTCCTCATCATCACCGTCATCGGCGCCCTGAGCTGGGTGGTCATCCTCGCCGTCGACCCGGTGCGCGTCGCCTTGGACGTGGACCGCGCCACGTTCGTGCGCCGCGTCCTCTCCGCCATGACCGCCTCAGGCGCCTCCGCAGCGCTGATCACCGGCTTCCCCACCGCCGTCAGCGCCGCGTTTCCCGACGACCCGCAGACCTCCCTGACCGTCGCCGCGATCTCGAATGCCGTCATGCTCACCCGCGCACCCGTGCTCGTGCCGCTGCAACGCTTCCAATCGGCGCTGGTGGTGCGGTTCGTGGAACACCGCGACCGTATTTACAAGGCGCTGGCCGCCCCCATCGGCGCGGTGCTCGCCCTCGGCGTGGTCGGTTTCGCCGCCGCGTGGCTCATCGGCCCATGGATCCTGCGCCTCGCGTTCAAACCGGAACTGTTCGTCGCCGGCATCACGCTCGGACTGCTCACGTTCGCCTCGGCGTTTATGGGCATGCTCATGATCACCGGCGTGGCAGTGCTCGCACAGGAGCGGCATGCGTTTTACGTGGCAGGCTGGGTCGCGGCGACGCTGATCGCCTTCGCGGTCCTCTTCATCGCGCCGTGGGGCGTGGCCACCTCCGTTACCGTCGCCCTGTTCGTCGGGCCGGTTGTCGGTGCGCTCGTGCACCTCGCAGGCCTTGTAAGGTAACGCGATATGGAATCTTTGCTGGTCACCGGCGGCGCCGGTTTCATCGGGTCGAACTTCGCACGCATGGCGGCGCAGCGCTACCGCGTCGTCGTGGTGGACAAACTCACCTACGCCGGCAACCGCGCCAACGTCCCCGAGGGCGTCGAGTTCGTCCAGGGGGACATTTGCGAGCAATCGCTTATCGACGACCTGGTCAACCGCACCGACGCCGTCATCCACTTCGCGGCAGAATCCCACAACGACAACTCCCTGCGGGACCCAAGCGCGTTCGTACAATCCAACGTGGTGGGCACCTTCACCCTGCTCGAAGCCGTGCGCAAGTTTGATAAGCGCCTGCACCACATCTCCACCGACGAAGTCTTTGGCGACCTCGAACTCGGCGGCAACGACGCATTCACCGAAACCACCCCCTACAACCCGTCGTCGCCCTACTCCGCCACCAAAGCCGGCTCCGACCACCTCGTACGCGCATGGGTACGCTCCTTCGGCATCAAAGCGACAATCTCGAACTGCTCCAACAACTACGGCCCCTACCAGCACGTAGAAAAGTTCATCCCCCGCCAGATCACCAACATCCTGTGCGGCCAACCCGCGAAGCTCTACGGCACCGGCGCCCAGGTGCGCGACTGGATCCATGTCGACGACCACAACGACGCCGTCCTCACCATCCTCGAGCACGGCCGGCTCGGCGAAACCTATAATATCGGCGCAAACCAGCCACACACCACAAACAAGCAGGTCATCGAAACAATCTGCGAAATCATGGGCGGCACCTACGAACACGTCGCCGACCGGCCCGGCCACGACCAGCGCTACACCATGGACGCCACCAAACTCCGCAACGAACTCGGCTGGACACCCAAGCACGACTTCGACACCGGCCTGCGCGACACCATCGACTGGTACCGAGAAAACCGTCGGTGGTGGGAGGACGGTAAGGGTGTCGTCGAAAAGCAATATGCGCAAAGGGGACAGTAATGATCGCAGGACTTGAAATCCACGACCTCACACTGCACAAAGACAACCGCGGCTGGTTCAAAGAAAACTGGGCCGGCCAAGCCCTCGTGCCGCGGCAACAAAACGTCAGTTTCAACGCCCGACGCGGCGCCACCCGCGGCATGCACGCCGAACCCTGGGACAAATGGGTCTCCGTCGCCACCGGACGCGTCTTCGGCGCCTGGGTAGACATGCGCGCCGGCTCCGACACCTACGGCGAAACCTTCACCTGCGAAATCGGACCCGACACCGCCGTGTTCGTCCCCCGCGGCGTAGCCAACGGCTTCCAAGCGTTGGAAGACGACACCACCTACATCTACCTGGTCAACCAGCGCTACACCCCCGGCGGCGCCTATTGCTCGTACCGCGAGATCGACTGGCCGCTGGAGCCCACCGAACTCTCCGCCGCCGACCAAGCGCACCCCATGCTTGCCGACGCCACCCCACTACCACCCCGCCGCATCCTAGTCACCGGCGCCAACGGGCAGTTAGGCCGTGCACTGCGTGCCATCTGGACGGACGAGGAAGCGTTGTTTGTCGGCCGCGAAGACTTCGATATCACCGCGCCACCCGAGCTGGACTGGTCCGAGTTTTGGGCCGTGGTCAACTGCGCCGCATACAACGACGTCAACGGCGCCGAAACCGACCGCGCCGCCGCCTGGGCCACCAACGCCACCGCCCCCGCCGCACTCGCCAGGCTTGCCGACGAGCACGACCTCACCTTCGTCCACGTCTCCTCCGACTACATCTTCGACGGCACCGTCGAGGTCCACGACGAAACCGAGGTGCCCTCGCCGCTGTCCGCCTACGGAGCCTCCAAAGCCGCCGGCGACACCGCCGCGCAAACCGCCCGCAAGCACTACGTCATCCGCACCTCCTGGGTCTTCGGCGACGGCGCCAACTTCATGGAAACCATGGCCCAACTCGCCGAAAAGGGCGCCACGCCGAAGGTGGTATCCGACCAGCGCGGGCGCCCCACCTACGCCGAAGACCTGGCCAAAGGCATCGCGCACCTGCTTCGCACCGGCGCCGACTACGGCGTGTACAACATCACCTCCGACGGCGACACCGTCGGCCGCGACGAAATCGCCATGGCCGTCTACATCGCCATGGGCGGCGACCCGGCCGACGTCCACCCCGTCACCACCGAGGAGTACGGCCTCGACGCCGCCGTGCGCCCCCGCGAATCAACCCTGTCGCTGGACAAGATCAAGGCCACTGGGTTCGCGCCGACGAACTGGCGGGCGGCACTCGCGCTCTACGTCGCCATGCGATAGCCCAGCTGAGGGGGTGAATCCCGCTTATACTTACGGAAGTCCCCACCCCGTTCCCAGGAGATTTCCATGAAAACCTCGCGCCTCCTCACCGCTGTAGTTGCCACCACCGTTGCCTTTTCCGCTGTCACGCCTGCGCAGGCAGCGCAGATCGGCCCCCTCGGCCAAAACAAATGCAAGGTGACCTTCACCGCGGCGGAGAAGTCCTTCCTGACATCGATGGAACAGGGCGTGGAAAGCCGACTCGACTCGACGTTTGCACGCGACATCAACCTGTCGCTCGAAGCCGCATACCCGTCCGCTCGTCCCGTTGGCAATGACTTCGTCGACGCCAACAAGCAACCACTCACCGGCCACAAGACTGTCGATGCCTTCGACGCAGCATTCGACGCCCTGAACAAGGACTCGTACCTGAACCGACTGGGTATGGCAGGTATGAATGAGTCGACCGCGAAGTTTTATCTGCAGCTGCGCGCGCGAGCTGCCTATGGGCAGAACCTCGCCGGCGGCGCCGAATCCGAGGAAACAGACTGGGATAATTACTACGTCGAAGCGAGGAAGAAAGAGGGCGATATCGAAGGCAACTTCGCTGGCGCCCTGATAGCTCTCTTCTTTGGTCTCACCGATGTCCTTGGCAACGAGGCGCAGATGGAGAAGTTCTACTCCACCTTCGAGAAAACCTCCACCGGCAAGTTCTTCGAGAACATGAACGCCTTCCTCAACGCCGAAGCGGACGCTGAGGAAGCTTGCCTCGGTGGAGGCAACACCACGGTTGCGTTCCCGACGAAGCCTGCGAACCAGCCGGGCAAGGAAGACGGCTCCTCCACCGCTGGCATCGTGGTCGGCGTGATCGCTGCTGTCCTCGCAGTGGTCGGTATCGCGGTGGCTTTCGCACCGCAGTTGGGTCTCCAGATCCCGGGCCTGCGCTAACTGGGGTCACAGGCAACTTACCAATCAACTTCCCAACTACTTACCAACATGGGAAGTTGATTGGTAAGTTGGTGGCATGTTGCCGGTCGATCTTGCTCAGCTGCTAGACAAACTCCGCATAATCGGTACTGAACAGCAGCACGTAGAAGTTAAATCCGGCGCCGGCAAAAACATGTTGGAAACACTCAGTGCTTTTTCTAACAAAGACGGCGGAATCATCATTTTTGGAATCGACGAAGAATCGGGTTTCACCCCGGTTCCCAACTTCGATTCCCGGAAAACTCAAGACTCTCTAAATTCATTTTGCGAGAAGCTCACTCCGCCAGTCCGTCCAACGGTCGAAGTCATGCCATTCGAAGGTTCCAGTGTCGTCGTTGCACATTTCAAAGAAATGGCTCCGTTTGATAAACCGTGTTATATCACCGCACGTGGTCCCTACGGTGGCAGCTATATCCGTTTAGGCGAAAGCGAACATCGCCTTACCGCGTATGAAGTGGATCGATTGCGCGAGGAAAGCCACCAACCACGCTGGGATCGCACTCCCGTCGAAGAAGCACGCTTAACCGACTTAGATGAAAATATTCTTCGGTCCTACCTTCAGCAACAACGCAATTCACGTCCGAAGACCTTTAAGGACGGGGAAGACATCGCGCTCCGACGGCTTCAAGTGCTCCAAGGCGACTCCCCTACCTTCGCAGCACTGTTAGCAATGGGCGACTTTCCTCAAGAATTCTATCCACGACTGACAGTCACTTTCGCCCTCTATCCAGGTGCCGAAAAAGGCGAGGTAGGAGAAGGAATTCGACTGCTGGATAGTGCGCGACTTAGAGGCCCTATCCCCGAGCTGGTAGACGAAGGTGTCCGCCTAGTTGAGAAAAATATGCGAACTGCTGGTCTTATAGAAGGAGTTTTCCGCCGAGATTTACCGGACTATCCTCAAATCGCAGTTCGCGAGGCACTCGTCAACGCACTTATGCATCGCGATTATTCCCCGACTGCACTCGGCACACCAGTACAGATCGACATGTTCGTGGACAGGCTAGTCATATCTAATCCTGGCGGACTTTACGGCGGTGTTACTAAGGAGAATTTGGGAACCCCTGGTGCGTCTTCTACGAGAAACCAACAGCTAGCAACTTTTTTGGAAGACCTTCATTTCGATGACGGGGGTCTCGTCGCTGAAAATAGAGGTACGGGTATCGCGACGATGACACGAGCGACCGCTGATGCGCTTATGCCGCCTCCTGTTTTCAGTAATTCTCTCACGCATTTCTCTGTGACTTTTCATAAGAGGAAAGTCGCTGCTGAAGAAACTCATGAAACGGCTTACCAACAGGTTCTCCGACTTTTCGATGAACAACATTCCTGGTCAAGCACTGAACTAAGAAATGCAACGGGGAGAAGTCGCAGCGCAATCCAGTTGGCTTTGAATCAGCTGATGGAAGAAGGGCGAGTTGAACGCACTGAGCCTTCTCGAAGCCCGAAACAGCGGTACCGGCTTACGAAGTAGAGCTTCCCAATCAACTTCCCAACTACTTACCAACATGGGAAGTTAGTGGGAAGTTGGCTGCCCACTAGACTTCGGGGCTATGAAAGGCATCATTCTGGCGGGCGGATCGGGTACGCGGCTGTACCCGATTACGCAGGGCATCTCGAAGCAGTTGATGCCGATTTACGACAAGCCGATGATCTACTACCCGCTCTCCACGCTGATCAGCGCGGGTATTCGGGAGATTCTGATCATTACGACGCCGGAGGATCGGGCGAATTTCGAGCGTTTGCTTGGCGACGGCTCCCACCTCGGCATCATGCTCCACTACGCCGAACAGCCGAAGCCGGAAGGCCTCGCCCAAGCGTTTCTGATCGGCGAGGATTTCATTGGCGACGACGCCGTCGCCCTGGTGCTTGGCGACAACATCTTCGACGGCGCCGGCATCCTGGAAGCACTCGGCCAGGTGCGCGAGATCGAGGGCGGGGCGATCTTCGCCTACGAGGTCTCCGACCCGCAGCGCTACGGCGTGGTGGATTTCGACGCGGACGGCACTGCCCTGTCCATCGAGGAAAAGCCAGCCCAACCGAAGTCGAACTTTGCGGTGGTGGGCTTGTATTTCTACGACAATGACGTGGTGGAGATCGCGAAGAACATCACCCCCTCGGCGCGCGGCGAGTTGGAAATCACCTCGGTCAACGAGGCCTACCTCAAGCGCGGCGACCTGAAGGTGCACCGCCTGCACCGCGGGGATGTGTGGCTGGATACCGGCACGATCGATTCGATGAGCGAGGCCAGCTCCTACGTCGAAGTGCTGCAAAAACGCACCGGCACCGTCATCGGTTCGCCGGAGGTCGCCGCCTACCGTGAAGGCTTCATCGACGCCGCCCAGCTGCGCGCGCTCGGCGAGGCCGTGCTCAAATCCGGCTACGGCCGCTACCTTATCGACGCCGCCGAGGAGGCCTAATGCCCACCCTTTCCGCCCTTATGAGCGTCTACCACGCCACCGACGCCGCCGAACTCGAACTCACGCTGAACTCCCTCGACGCCCAGACGCGCCCCGCCGACGAGGTTGTGGTGGTCTTTGACGGGGAGGTGTCTGGGGCGGTGCGTGGGGTCGTCGCAAAGCATGGCGCTCGCGTGGTCGAACTACCCGAAAACGTCGGCCTAGGCCGGGCGCTCAACGCAGGCTTAGCGACGATCAACGCCACCTACACCGCACGCATCGACTCCGACGACGCCGCCAAACCGGAGCGCTTCGCCAAACAGCTCGCGTACCTGGAGGCGCACCCGGACGTGGCCGCACTCGGCAGCGCCATGGAAGAGTTCGAACACACCCCCGGCGACCGCGGCACCATCCGCGCACTGCCGCGGGATCCGAACGCGTACGTGAAAATCAACTCCCCGCTCAACCACCCCGCGGTCACCTTCCGCACCGACGCCGTCAACGCCGTCGGCGGCTACCAGCACGTGCCGTTCATGGAGGACTACGACCTGTGGGCGCGCCTCATCGCCGCCGGACACACCCTGGCCAACCTCGACGAGCCACTGACCTACTTCCGCGTCACCGACGACCAGCTGCGACGCCGCGCCAGCGCCGACACCCGACGCGCCGAGCGCACCATGCAGGCCAACCTCGTCGAATACGGGCTGATCTCGCGGCCACGCGCGCTGGCGAACCTCGCCATGCGCAACCTGTACCGCGCCCTGCCCATCGGGCTAACTAAGCGCGTCTACTCCGTGCTCTTCCACCGCGGCGAGTAACCTCTTTAAGCGACATGACCGGATTTTCAGACACTTGGCTGATCGTGCCTTGTTACAACGAGGGCACGGTCATTTTCGACGTGCTCAGCCACGCCCGCGAAACCTTCCCCAATATCGTCGCCGTCAACGACGGATCCCACGACAACTCCGCCGAACAAATCCGCGCCGCCGGCGCCCACCTGGTCAACCACCCGGTGAACCTCGGCCAAGGTGCAGCGATCCAGACCGGCGTGGAGTACGCGCGTGCGCAGCCCGGCGCGAAGTACTTTGTCACCTTCGACGCCGACGGCCAGCACCAGGTCAAGGACGTGGCGCGCATGGTTGAGCGGTTGCGGACGGAGCCGCTGGATATTGTCGTCGGTACGCGGTTTGCGGGCCAAGACAACTCGCAGGTGCCGTGGATTAAGCGCGTCGTGCTGAAAACGGTGGTGATGCTGTCGCCGCGCACCCGCAAACTCGGCCTGTCGGACGCGCACAACGGGCTGCGCGCGTTTAACAAGAAGGTCGCCGACGAGATGAACATCCGCATGAACGGGATGTCGCACGCCTCGGAGATCGTCGCGATGATCGAGAAGTTCGGCTGGCGCGTCGACGAGGAGCCGGTGGATATTCTCTACACCGAATACTCGATGTCCAAGGGGCAATCGTTGATCAACGGGGTGAACATCCTCGCGGATGGGCTCGTGGCGAGGAGGCTGCCATGATTCAGGCGTTGTTACTGCTGGCCATTGTGGCGCTGGCGTGGTTCTTCTTCGCTAACCGCCGCAAGGCGAACGCGAAGGCGTGGGTGAAGTTGGGTTTCGTGCTGATGATCCTCGCCGCCGTGTGGGCGATCGTCCGCCCCGACGATGTGACCGTGCTGGCCAACTGGCTCGGCGTGGACCGCGGCACGGACCTCATGCTTTATCTGCTGGTCATCGCATTTTTCTTTACGACGATCTCCACCTGGACCCGCTTCCGCGAACAGGAACTGCGCTACGCGCGCCTCGCCCGGGCGGTGGCGCTACAAAACGCCGAAGCGCCCGAACGCGATTAGAACCCGCGGCGGATCCACTCCTCGAGGTGCGGGGCTTCGTCGCCAATCGTGGTGTGGTCGCCGTGGCCGGTGCGCACGACCGTCTCCGGCGGCAGTTCCAAAACGGACTTCTGCAGGGAGTGGATGATGGTGTCAAACGACGAGAAGGATCGTCCCGTCGCCCCCGGGCCGCCCTGGAACAAGGTGTCGCCGGAGAACAGTTCGCCGGCTTCCTCGGCGTAGATGACCACGGAGCCCGGCGAGTGGCCGGGGGTGGACATGACGCGTAGTTCGGTGCCGGCGATGTCGAAGGTGGCGCCGTCGAGAAGCGGGCGGTAGTGCGCGCCTGGGTTCTCGCGCTGCCAGAGGAACCCGTCGGTGGGATGCAGGTACACCGGGGCGTTCACGAGGCGGGACAGTTCGGGGGCGGCGTCGATGTGGTCGGAGTGGCCGTGGGTGGCCAGGATGCCCTTGACGCGACGGTTGCCCACGGCGTCGGCGATGGCCTGGGCGTTGTGGGCGGCGTCGATGATGTAGACCTCGGAGTCGTCGCCGACGATCCAGACGTTGTTGTCCACCTCCCATTCGCCGCCGTCGAGTTTGAACAGGCCGGATGTGACTACGTTGTCGATACGCATTTAGAACTCCACCACGCTTCGCAGCACGTCGCCACGCTTCATCTTGTCAAACGATTCTTCGATGTCGCCCACACCAATGCGTTCGGAGACGAACTCGCCGAGCGGGAACCGTCCCTGCTTGTACAGCTCAACGTACGTGGGGAAGTCGCGCTCCGGCAGGCAGTCGCCGTACCAGGCCGGCTTGATGGAGCCGCCTCGGGCGTACAGGTCGATCGCGGGGATGTCCACGTGGTCGGTCTGGTTGGGCACGCCGACCATGACCATGCGGCCGGCGAGGTCGCGGGAGTAGAACGCCTGGCGCCAGGTGGGTTGGATGCCCACGGCGTCGATGGCCACATCCGCGCCGAAGCCGCCGGTGAGGTCGCGCACGGCCTCGATGACGTCGTCTTCGCTCATATCCTTGGAGCAGATGGCGTGGGTTGCGCCGAACTTCTCGGTCGCGGCATCGCACTTTCGCTTATCGACGTCCACCGCCACCACCGTCGACGCCCCCGCCAACACAGCACCCGCCACGGCCGCAAGACCTACGCCGCCGAGGCCGAACACGACGACGGACTCGCCGCGCTGCACCTCACCGGTGTTCACGGCGGCGCCCAGGCCGGCCATGATGCCGCAGCCGAGCAGGCCCGCCGCGGCCGGGTCGGCTTCCGGATCCACCTTGGTGCACTGCTTCTCGTGCACGAGGGTCTTCTCGGCGAAGGAGCCGATGCCTAAGGCTGGGGTGAGCGGGGTGTCGTCGACAAGCGTCATGCGCTGGGACGCGTTGTGGGTGTTGAAACAATTCTTCGTGTCCCCCTTGCGGCAGGCGCGGCACTCGCCGCACACCGCGCGCCAGTTCAACACCACGAAATCGCCCTCTTCGACGTGGGTGACATCTTCGCCGACCGTTTCGACGACGCCAGCCGTTTCGTGGCCGAGCAGGAACGGGAACGCATCCTCAATATCACCGTCGCGGTAAGCCAGGTCCGTGTGGCACACGCCGGTGGCCTGGACCTTGACCACCACGTCGTTTGGGCCGGGGTCGGGGATCACAATGTCCACAACCTCGACGGGCGCGCCCTTTTCGCGGGCGATTACTCCTTGAACAGTCTGTGTCATGCCCTCCCAGACTAGGAGCGGGCGATGATATTTGCCACGTGCTCGTGGCCACGCTGGTTCACGTGGATCGGCAGGTTGCCCGGCCCGCCGTAGAAATCGACCAGGCCAGCCCACATGCGCTGGTTATCCGGGGCGCACATGTTGTTGTTCATCGTGGACGGTTTCAGGTCCAAAAACTCGACGCGGGCGGCGCGAGCGGCGTCGACCTGCATCCACTGGGCGAGGTTCTCCCAACGCTGAACTTCCTGGAAGCGCGTCCAATCGGAGGCATTCGGGGCGATGTGGAACAGGCACACGCGGTCGCCGGCAGTGACCTTCGGGTAGCCGACGATCTGGATGCGCGCGTTCGGGGCGGCGGCGCGGATGCGGTTGATCTGCGGGACCATGTAGCGGGTGAAGTCGCGGCGGATGTCGGCGTCGGGGCGCGAATTGTTGTTGTACGTGTCGTTGAAGCCGACGGAGATGATCACGCGCGCGGTTGCCGGCGACAGGCCGCGGTCCGCGATCGCGCGGTCAACCTGCTGGAAGAAGCCCGGCCCCTTCGAAATGGTGACCACGCCGGTGCAGGAGTAGTCACGCGCAGGCAGGCCGAGTTTCGCGGCGGAGCGCTTGCCCCAGTTCGTGGCGGAGGTCGGGCACCAGGTGCCGTTGTCGGAGCGCCCGCGCGGGTCGAGGCCGAGTTTGCCGGCGGCCCACTGGCCCATGTTGGGGTCGGAAATAACGGAGTCGCCGAAGATGACCATGTTGCGCTCCTGCGCGTGGGCGGCCGGGGTCAGTGGGGCGACGAGGGCGGCAGCGGCCACAAAGGCGGCTGCGAGACGTCGGAAAACAGACACGAAAATCCTTTCACGCGAGACACTTACGTATCGGTAGGCTACATTATCCTCATGCGTCCCACCCATCGTCCGCTGTTCTTACTGAAGTCTTTCGCGCGATTCGTGCCCGCCGTTACACGCGCCGGCATCATCAGCGCCGAAGGCGGCCCCCGCGCAGCGCTCGCACTCATCCCGAATCTCGCGCGCTACTGGTTCACCACCGCCCGCGAAATCGAACAAGGCGCCGCAGCAGTGCCCGATCGCCTCGCTCTTATCGACGACACCGGGGCGCTGACCTACCGCCAACTGCGCGAAGACTCCCGCACCGTAGCCAAGTGGCTGCTGGCCCAGAAAGAAGAGCGCGGCCTCGACGAACTACGCATCGGCGTCATGGCCCGCAACGGCCGCGGCATCGTCCTACCCCTCGGCGCCAAGGGCTACACCGGAGGCCACATCTTCCTTCTCAACATCGGCTCCTCCACCGAGCAACTGCGCGGCATCATCGCCGAAAACGACATCAACATCCTCTTTATCGACGACGAGTTCGCCGACCGCATCCCCAACGACATCCCCCACATACCCGTGGTGCGCGCGTATGAGGACGTGGTGGTGAAAGGGGTCGTCGATAAGCGACTGCCCCTCTGGCCCAAACACGGCAACCTCGTCCTGATGAGCTCCGGCACCACCGGCATCCCCAAAGGCATCGTGCGCCCCGAACCACGCCTGCCATTCGTGGTCGCCGGATACCTCGAAGCAATCCCCTGGCGCGCCGGCGACACCATCCAACTCACCGCCTCCATCTTCCACACCTGGGGCTGGTCTGCCCTGCAAGTCGCGCTGGCGACCCGCTCCACCATCGTGACGCAACGCGAATTCGACCCGGAAAACTGCTTCCGCCAAATCGAAGCATTCCGCTGCAACGGCCTCATCTCCTCGCCGATCTTCTTCAAACACATGCTGGACCTCGACGAAAACTACGACACCTCGTCGCTGCGCTACCTCGCCACCGCCGGCAACGCCGTCACCCCGTCACTACTGCGCCACACCACCGAACGCTTCGGCCCCATCCTGGCCAACATCTACGGCTCCACCGAACTCGCCCTCGCCGCCGCCGCCTCCCCCGAACAAATGCAGGCAGACCCCACCACCGTCGGCAAAATTGCGCCAGGCACCGTTCTCAAAATTTACGACGACAACGGCCGCGAAGCCCCCACCGGCCAAACCGGCCGCATCTTCCTCCACAACGAAACCGCCCTGCGCGGCTACACCAACCCGAACACCCCCACCGTCGAAATCGACGGGCTCATCGAAATGGGCGACCTCGGCTACATCGACGCCGACGGCTACCTCCACGTGCAATCGCGTAGCGACGACATGATCATCGTCGGCGGCGAAAACGTCCACCCCCAATCCGTGGTGGAAGTCCTCGAAGACATGCCCGGCATCGGCGAGGTCTACGCCCACGGCGTCGACGACGACGACACCTTCAAACGCATCGCCGTCTGGGTCGTCAAAACCGCCGAAATCACCGAGGAAGCCGTCCGCGACTGGGTGCGCTCACGCTTGGCCGATCACTCGATCCCCCGGGACGTGCACTTCGTCGACAAGCTGCCGCGCAACGCCGTCGGCAAAGTCGTACCGCGCTTCCTGCCCGGGCTAGGGCAAAAAAATTGAGCCACCCAGGCTCGCCCCTCTTGTGCCAACCAATGGCTTTCCATTACTGTTCGAAGCGTAGAGATTGCACGTCGTGTGCAACTCCACATTGCCGGAGACCCCGCCTAGTGCGGGGTCTTTGTGCACCTAGGGCCAGACCCTTTGTATCCCGAGCAGTGCAATGTGGGTTAAGCGAGGGTTAAGCGACAAAATGTGTGTCCGGAATCGTT
>NZ_KV827981.1:123336-153887 GCF_001836265.1 Corynebacterium sp. HMSC036E10 | reverse complement strand
ACCGCCGACCCAACAACTTCACACACAAACACCCGTAGACGAAACCACCCAGTTTCATCTACGGGTGTTTTTTCACATTCCCATCCCTCTACATTTCGTTGGTGACCACCAACTTGTCCGCAATGCGGAGTCGGAATGTCTGCAATGCGGAATCAACGACAAAACCGGCGTCACTATCCCACTGCATAGTCAACGGCTGGGTTCCCAACCGCCCGTGACCTGGCTGAGGCAACAGAATCGTTGGTGTCCACCAGGTTGTCCGCAACGCGAAGTGAGAATCGGAATGAGGCTCACTATGCCACTGCATAGTTGGTGTCCACCCACTTGTCCGCAATGCAGAGTAAGGAGGGGATCGGGCATGACTATGCCGCTGCATAGTTAATGGGTACACCCCCACTAGTCCGCAATGCGGAGCCAAGCGGTTTCCACCCGCCCGTAGATACTTCATGTCTGGCGCGAACAGCTATCGATGCAAAATGGTGCCTCGTCGGCTGCAGGGTTTTACACTCCGCCCAGGTTGGCGAAAGGTGTGATGTGCAGTTTTGCATTCGGGGTTCCGGTAAGTCGGAAATGGTCGCGACAGATTGTGACAGCCGGACTGGCCAACGAAGGAGCTGTCAGGCCTTCCCGCCTCTAGTTCAGTGCGAAGGAGCGATCTTCGCCGGTCAATGGATCTACGAACCCTAAGCCGATGCAACGTAAACGCATGGGGCGGGAGAAGTCTTCGGCGTCGGCGGGGAGTAGGACTGGGTAGATGGTGTCGCCAAGGATGGGGGCGGCTTCGGTCATCATCTGGAGGCGCAGTTGGTGGGTGCGGCCGGTCGTTGGGTGGAGGACGTAGCGTGCCAGAGGAACGGTGACGCCATAGAGTGACTGCAACCCCTGCTCCTGCTCGGCAGGCAGCCGAGTAACGGAAGCTACCTCGGTGTGGGAGTTCGGCTCCTCACCCACGAGTACAGAACCAGCGGCTTCGCCAGCAACCTTGACCAGGTGGTGGGACCAGTCTGCAGGTACGGACAGTGCAACATACGGTGCGATCGCCTCGTACATCTTGTCCACCTCCCGGCGGGCAAAAAGTTCCTGGTAGGCGCCACGGACTTCGCGGCGTTTGGTCAACAGCAGCAAACCAGAAGTGCCGCGGTCCAACCTGTGAGCGGGGGTGAGTTCTTCGTTCCCGGTGGCGCGACGGAGACGCACGGTGGCGGTTTCGGTGATGTGGGAGGCACGCGGCATCGTCGCCAGGAATGGTGGCTTGTCCACGACGAGGATGTTGTCGTCTTCGAAGACTGGAACGATGTCGTAGGGGACGGCGGTTTCGGGGGCGGGACGTCGGTAGAAGAAGACGTCGGTGCCCGGGGCCAGCCAGTCCTCGGGAGAGATTGGGGTGGTGTCGCGGTGAACGACGAGGGATTCGTCGAAACGCTGTTGTACTGCGGAAAAGTTGTCTTCGGGGTGGCGGTGGCGCTGAGTGGAGACGAGGTGCCAGATGAAGTCGATGGCGCGGATGCCGTCGCCTTCGGGGACGCGGGCGCGGGATGCGCCGAGGCCGCCGCGGGGTGGCAGCGGCATTGCTGGTGGACCCTTCTTTCTCGCCATAGTGTGTAGTAGATTAGCCCGCATGGATCTTGGAGCATTGGTTGAGCCATTGATGGGCTTCTTTTCGCAGGGCATTGGTAAGGCGATCGCGGACGCGTTGACCCTGATTTACAACTTGCTGTATCCGGCGAATGCGCCGGCAGCAACCCCGGTGGAGATTCCCCGCTAACTTGCGCTTGCGCGACTAGAATGTGGGTATAACCAGCTGTCTAGCTCAGAAAGGCTGAGATAATGACCCAGGAAGAGACCCGCGAAGACATCGTCGTTGTTGCTGTCGATGGCAGCCCCGCTTCAGATAATGCGGTGCGTTGGGCGGCGAATACGGCGATGAAGCGTGGTATTCCGCTGCGTTTGGCTGCGAGCTACACCATGCCGCAGTTCCTGTACGCGGAGGGCATGGTTCCGCCGGCGGAGATTTTCGACGAACTCCAGCGCGAGACGATGCAGTCCGTGGATCGTGCCCGCGATATCGCACTTGAAGTGGCGCCGGACCTGCACATTGGCCACGCGGTGGCTGAGGGTTCTCCGATTGACATGCTGCTGCGTATGTCGAATGAGTCCACGATGATCGTGATGGGCTCCCGCGGTCTGGGCGGCCTGTCTGGCATGGTGCTGGGCTCCGTTTCTGGTGCTGTGGTGTCGCACGCGAACTGCCCGGTTGTGGTGGTGCGCGAGGATAGCGCGGTGACCGAAGAGAACAAGTACGGCCCGGTTGTGGTCGGTGTGGATGGCTCCGAGGTTTCGCAGCGCGCAACTGAAGTTGCCTTCGAGGAGGCGGCGGCGCGTGGGGCGGAGCTGGTTGCGGTGCACACTTGGGTGGATACTCACATCCAGGGCCCTGGTGCGGGATACGCGGTGGCTGAGGATCACTGGGAAGCTGTGAAGCAGGATAAGCAGCAGCTTCTCGACGAGTTGTTGGCCGAACTGATCGAGAAGTACCCGGATGTCCAGGTGAAGAAGGTTATTGCACGTGACCGTCCGGTGCGCGCACTGACCAACGCGGCAGAGAACGCCCAGTTGCTGGTGACCGGTTCGCACGGCCGTGGCGGCTTCAAGGGCATGCTGCTTGGCTCCACTTCGCGTGCGCTGCTGCAGTCGGCGCCGTGCCCGATGATGGTGGTCCGTCCGGAGGAGTAATAGATTCGTTACCCAAAAGTCCGAAAAACGAGGGACAATGGTAGGGGTAACTGACAAAATCTATTTAAAAGGACGGATTTCAACATGACTCCAACACTTGGTTTTATCGGCTGGATTATTATCGGCGGCCTTGCTGGCTGGATCGCATCCAAGATGCAGAACCGTGACGCACAGATGGGCATCGGCCTGAACATTCTGGTCGGTGTTATCGGTGGTTTCATCGGTGGCTGGCTGCTTGGCCTGCTCGGCTTTGATGTGGAAGGCGGTGGACGCTTCTTTAGTTTCCTGACCTGCCTGATCGGTGCGGTGATTCTGCTGTGGATTGTGAATAAGGTGACAGGTAGTCGTCGATAAGCAATCTGCTTTGAGCCCCCGGAGTGAGCTGCTCCGGGGGCTTTTCGCTGGAATAGACGAACCGTTTTGTCTATATTGAGATGGTCCTGTTTTAGGCGCGCGAAAGGAGTTCCTATTGGCCGCCGCCACGAGTAAGAAGAAGGCGCCTGCGCGCCGCCGCGATCGTCCGAGTCCTCGGCAGCGTCTGCTGGATGCCGCGACGAAGCTGTTTACAGAAGAAGGCATCCGCGTCATCGGCATTGACCGCATTTTGCGTGAGGCGGATGTGGCGAAGGCGTCGTTGTACTCGCTGCTGGGGTCGAAGGACAACTTGGTTGTTGCGTACCTGGAGGAGCTCGACGAGCAGTACCGTTCACGTTGGGGTGAGCGTGCGGCGAAGGCGCCGGATGCGGATTCGAAGATCCTCGCTTTGTTCGATATGGCGATCGAGGAGGAGCCCCAGAAGGAGTTCCGTGGCTCGCCGTTCCTCAACGCTGCGGCCGAGTACCCGCGCCCGGAGACGGAATCCGAGGAGCGGATTGTGGAGACCTGCAGGAATCATCGCCTGTGGATGCATTCCACGATCACGGAGTTGCTCAATGAGAAGAATGGCTACGATTCGTCCTCGTTGACGGATGAGCTGCTGATCTTTTTGGAGGGTGGGCTTGCTGGTGCGCGCATTTTGCGTGACAGTGCCCCCCTGCACACTGCTAAGGCTCTGGCCAAGTCCAAGTTGGGCGCGCCGCCACCGGATTACTCCATTTAGTTATGGCTGGGAAGAATCGTGTCAGTGTCTCGCAGGTGATTGGCGAGGTCCTGCTGACGGTTGGTGTGTTGCTGTTGCTGTTCGCGTTTTATGAGTCCTATTGGACCAATTTGGCGTCGGCGAAGATGCAGGACGATGTGCAGACGAGGCTTGAGGAGCAGTGGGTGAACCCTCGTCAGGCAAAGCAGGCTGAGTTGGGGGACGCGCTTGCGAAGATGTATATCCCGGCGTTTGGGCAGGACTACCAGTTCGCCATCGTCGAGGGCGTGCAGGAGGCGCAGTTGCTCACGGGTCCGGGGCACTACCCGGATACGCAGTACCCGGGCCAAGATGGCAACTTTGCGGTCGCTGGTCACCGTGTGGGCAAGGGTGCGCCGTTTAATGATCTTGGCGCGCTGAAGGCCTGTGACGCGATCGTTGTGGAGACGCAGAAGGAGTGGGTGACGTACCGGGTGATGCCGTTGTCGCCGGATCCGGCGGCTCGTCACGCGGAGGGCGCCGGATGCCTACCGGAGCAGATGAATGAGCGGATCGCGTCGGGGGATTACCAGCACGTGCTTGGCCGAGAGATTACGGTGCCGGGCAACATTGAGGTGGTCAATCCGATGCCTGGGTCGAAGTCCACGAAGGTGGAGCCCGGCATGGAGGGGCTGATTACGTTGACCACGTGTCACCCGCAGTTCTCTAACGCCGAGCGCATGATCATTCACGCGGTGCGCACGGAAGTGACGCCGAAGGACCAGGCGGGCGCGCTCCCGCCGGCGATGACGGAGGTGGATTAGCCCATGTATGCAGCGTTGTGGCGTAAACTGCCCGGCCCGCCGGTGGTGAAGTGGCTGCTCACCGCCGTCATCCTGGTGCTGCTGTTCCTCCTGCTCATGGAGGTTATTTACCCATGGGTGTCGGCGCAGATGCCGTATAACGACGTCGCGGTGTAGCCCTTAGAGCCAGCGCGGTACCGGTGGGTGCCAGGCGCGCAGTGCTGCGATGAGTTCGTCGGGGTCGTCGGCGACGATGAGGTGTGCTCGGTCGGTGGCGCGCACAAAGCCGTGGGCGACCATGTGGTCCACCATGGCGATGAAGGGGGCCCAGAAGTCGCGGCCGAGCAGCCCGATGGGTTTGCGGTGGAGGCCGAGTTGTTGGTTGGTCCATTCGTCGAAAAGTTCGTCGAGGGTGCCGGCGCCGCCGGGCAGGGCCACGATGGCGTCGGAAAGTTCGCTCATGCGTGCTTTGCGCTCGGCGAGGGTGTCCACCATTTCGAGGCGCTCGAGCCCGTCGTACTGGATCTCGTATTGCGCCAGGTGGTGTGTGAGGACGCCAATGCTTTTCGACGACCCCCTCGCCACGTCCCCCATCAGCCCGATCCTGGATCCGCCGTAGACCAGGGTGATGCCGTGGCGGGCGAGTGCTTTGCCAAAGTCGTGGGCGAGGGTGGCGTTGTTGGGGTCGGTGCCCTCGCGGGCGCCAGCGAACACGGCGATGGCGTTGATGTTCGCGGGGGTTAGCGCGGGAAAGATTTGGGTGCGCAGCAGGGGCGCGATTTCAAAGTCGGCGTGGTCGGTGGGGTCGATCCAGGTGGCTTCGGCGATCTCGGCGGCGGGGGCCGGATCGGCGGGTAGGCCGGGGTGGAGGAACACAGTGGAGGTCACGCTGTGGCCGGGCTCGTTGGAGGCCTCGGCGGTAAACGTGCCCAGGTAGCTCAAGTGTTCGGGGTCGACGTCGATGCCGATTTCTTCGCGGGTTTCGCGCATTGCGGTTTGCAGGCGGGTCTCGCCGCCTTCCGGCTTGCCTCCGGGGAGTTGGAAGCGCGGGCTGGAGTGTTTGCGTACGCACAGGACGCGCCCGGCGTTGTCGGTGAATACGATGGCGGCGACGTTGATGGTGTTCATTACAGCCCTAGGTTAGTGATTGCTTCGGTGGCTACCGCTTCGGCTTTGACCGACTCGTCTTGGTTGGTAAACACCGTCACGGCCACGTTGCCTTTGGCCACGGAGTATGCGGCGCCGATGCGGTTGGGGACGTCTCCGCCGCCATGGCGGCCACCGTCCCAGCCTGCGGGGTGGTCGGCGGGTTGGGTGAGGTCTACCGGGGTGGCCCAGTCCACCACCGCCATGGCCTGTTCAGGGGAGTCCATGTGGCGCACGATCACGGTCAGTTGGGGTTCTTCGGGGTAGGACCAGAACTGGCAGGCTGGGGTGTCGAAGCGGGTGTCGGTGCCCACCCCGGTGACGCGCTGGCCGTTGGTGCGCGCTACCCACTCGGTGTCCAGGTAGGGGCATTCCTGCCACCCGTCGCGCGAGGTGTCCGGCAGCGCTTCGACCGGCAGGCCGGAATCGGGGGTGGGAGCGGGTTCGGGGGTGGGGGTGTCGTCGTTAAGCGATTGCTCCCCGCAACCGGCGAGGGCGAGCACGAGCAGCACGATGGGTAATCTCGAACGCATGAGCTCCAGATTAGTGCTGCTGGAGCAGCACCCCGGAAAACGTACCGAAAACAGCGCGCTTGATTCCGGCATCACCATTTTGGCTGTGTGCCTGATGGTGGTGTCGCTGGGCGCGCTGGCGCGGATGCCGCTGAACGAGGCGCTGCTGCACATTTTGCTCACCGCCGGGTTCGCGTTTCTGCTGTTCTACGGCATGGTGGAGATGTACCGGTGGGGCAAATGGGGTCGCATCGTGTGGGCGTTTAGCGCGACTGCGCTGTGGGTGGCGGATACGACGGTGTCGCCGGTGGCGGTGTACTGGGTGTTCGTGCTGTTCTTCGTCTATCTGCGGGCGATGCGCGGCTGGCTCGGCTACGTCTGGGTGGCGGTGGGGCTGGCGATTAGCATCGCGGTGCAGATCCCGGCGGGGCTCACGCTCGGCGGGGTGATGGGACCGGCGCTGTCGGCGGTGGTGGTGATGGCGATTGATTGGGCGTTTTTCACCATCAATAAGGTCAGCCAAGAACGCCAGCAACTTATCGACGAACTCCTGGCCACCCGCGACCGTCTCGCCGAAACTGAGCGCGCCGCCGGTGTAGCGCAGGAACGCGAACGATTGGCTCACGAGATTCACGACACGGTGGCGCAGAACCTGTCCTCGATCCAGATGCTGCTGCACTCCGCCGAGCGCGACATCCAAGCGTTGGGTGTGGACGCGACGCAGCCGTTGCGCAAGATGGAAACTGCGCGGCGGGCGGCGTCGAACAACCTGGCAGAAACGCGGGCGATGATTGCGGCGTTGGCGCCGGCGCCGTTGACGGAGTCGTCGTTACGTGAAGCGCTCGAGCGGGTCGCGGGTGACTTTGCCGCGGCAGGCGAGTTGGACATTGAGGTGGAGACAGACGGCGAGGCCATCCAGCTGCCCATGCGCGTGGAGGCCGGCCTGCTGCGTATCGCGCAGGGGGCGGTGTCCAACGTGGTCAACCACGCCGAGGCCACCCGTACCCGCATCACGCTGACCTACGCGCCGGACGAGGTGCGCCTGGACGTGGTGGACAACGGGCGCGGCTTCGACGTGGATGCTCAGGAACTCAAACCCAGCGGGTTGGGGCATTTGGGGCTGGACGCGATGCGTTCACGTGCGGCAGAACTGGGCGGAAAGTTGGACATTGAGTCCGCGCCGGGCGGGCCTACGGCCCTTTCTGTCGCCGTGCCGGTTAATATCAACCAAAAGACGTAAACGAGGAGGTCCCCGGTGATTAGAGTCCTGCTGGCAGACGACCACGAGATCGTTCGCCTCGGCCTGCGTGCCGTGCTCGAAGAAGCGGACGACATCGAGGTCGTGGCAGAAGTTGCCACCGCGGAAGGCGCGATCGCCGCAGCGCAAGCCGGCGGCATTGACGTGGTGTTGATGGACCTGCGCTTCGGCGCCGGTGCGGAAGGCCAGCGTGTGACCACGGGTGCGCAGGCGACGGCGGAGATCCGTTCCCGAATGACCAACCCGCCGAAGGTGCTGGTGGTGACCAACTACGACACGGATGCGGACATCCTCGGCGCAATCGAGGCCGGTGCGGTGGGCTACCTGCTGAAGGACGCCCCGCCGGAGGAGTTGGTCGCGGCGGTGCGCTCGACCGCCCGCGGTGATGCCACCATGTCGCCGGTGGTGCGCGACCGTTTGGAAACGCGCGAGCGTACGCCACGTTCCTCGCTCACCCCGCGCGAGCTGGAGGTGCTGCAGCTGGTGGCTGCTGGTTCGTCGAACCGCGAGATCGGCCACGAACTCATGCTGTCTGAGGCCACCGTGAAGTCCCACCTTGTCCACATTTACGACAAGTTGGGTGTGCGCTCGCGCACCTCTGCCGTGGCGTCGGCGCGCGAGCAGGGAGTGCTCTAACTAGCGGGAGAGGCGCTCCTGGACATCGCCGGCGAGGACGTTGAGGTCCTCGTCGATGGAGTTGTGGGCGAGACGGCGCTGCTCCGGGTTGGCGTGTTCGGCGTTGCGGACGGCCTGCTCGAGCTCGTCGAGACGCACGCTCGCGTCACGCTTGAAGCTCTCGGTAAACTCGCCAGAGCCGGACACGCTTGCGCGGATCGCCTCGATGCGGGCCTTGAGCTCGGCGCCGCGGCCGGAGTGGCGCGCCAGATCACCTGCGGACAGGCCGAGGCCAGAGGCGCGGTTGTTCACCTGGTTCTGCTGCAGGGAGGTCAGCGCCTTGTAGATCAGCGGCAGCGCGATGGGGATGAGGACGCGGGCGGCGCCGGTCCACTGCTGGGCCTTCTTCTTGGTAATGCCGGCTTCCTCGATGCGCTTCAGGTGAGCCTTAGCCAGGTCCTTTTCGTGCTTACGCTTGCGCTTGAGGCCCTTCTTCTCTTCCTTCAGCAGACGCTTTTCTGCCTTGTCCAGCAGTTCGGCGGTGCGCTTGTCGGCCTTCGCCTGATCCTTGGCCAGTTGGCGTGCGTGCACCTCAGCGGCCTTAATTTCGGCCTTGACGTTGCGGCGTGCTTTGCGGATGATGCCCAGGACACCCATGGTCGGTACTCCTTGCGTTTTCGTTTGCGTTAACTCCAAACAACTGTACCTGCCGGTCCGACAACACCGCCCGGGTATCGTGGCAGGCATTGTGAAACCTCCCACCGTGGGCGGAACTGCCCAACCAGCGCAGCCGGTGCGCGCGTCCGATCTTGTCGGGTGCCGCTACCGGCTGCGTCAGCGACGCGCGCACCCGGATACGCCTGAGTTGCCGGATGCGCTGCTGCGCCAACCGCAGATTGATGCGGGTCGTGCTGCTGTGTTCGATGCGTTGCCGGTGAAGCGGGCGGTTGGGGATGGCCGTGGAAAGGCGTTTACGCGCATTGATATCGATCCGGGTGCGGGGGTGGATGCGCGGGTCGTCGATACGCGGTTGGCGCTGAAGCGGCGCGCACACCTGATCACTAACGCGGCGCTCGAAGGCGAGATCGATGGGGCGCCTGCACTCGCGGAGGTTGACATCCTCGTGCGCACCGACCGCGGGTACGCGCCGGTGATCATCTCGAACCACCGGGTAGCGCGGGAGCATCCGACGAACGAGATGTTGATGGTGCCCACCGCCAGGCTCGGGTTGGGGCGCGCGATGACGGTGAAGGCGAAGGGCCGCCACCACACGGTGGACGGGTACCGCCTGGCCATGGCGCATGTCCTGCTGGGCACGCTTGCGGATGGTCGCGGCGGAGCGGTTGGGCAGGATCGGGCGCGCGTGTACGTCGTCGACCCCGCCCGCTACGTCCCGCAGTTGCGTGAGGCGCTCGCCGTGGAGATCCCGGACGAGCCGAAGCGGATGAAGCAGTGCGCATCCTGCCGATTCTGGCCGCTGTGCAAGCCGCGCCTGGAGGAACTCGATGACATTTCGCTGCTCCTGCCGGGCGGCCGCGGGGACGTGTGGCGCGAGGAAGGGATCACCACGGTGCAGTCGCTTATCGACGACGGCCCCGCCGAACCCGCAGCCATCGCCCGCGCCTGGCGCGCCGGTATCCCGGTGCTGCGGCGTGAGAAGTTAGCGCCGGTGCCGCGCGCCGACGTGGAGATCGACATCGACATGGAGGCCTACCTCGACCAGGGCGCCTACTTGTGGGGCGCGTACGACGGCGAGGAGTACCGCGCGTTTGTCACCTGGGAAGACGTTGGTGGTGCGGCCGAGGAGGCGAACTTCAACGCGTTCTGGTCGTGGCTGATGCAGCGGCGTCGCGACGCGCGCGAGGCCGGCCAGACCTTCCGCGCTTACTGTTATGCGGCGGGTGGGGAGAACCACTGGCTGCGGTCGTCGGCACGCAGGTTTGCCTCGGTGGACGAGGCGGAGGTTGCGGAGTTCATCGCGTCTGAGGATTGGGTCGACGTGTTCGCCCTGGTGCGACGTTCGCTCGTCGGCACGGATGGGCTCGGCCTGAAAGTACTCGGGCCTGTGGTCGGCTTCGCGTGGGAAGACGACGACGTGGATGGGGAACGCTCCGTGGCACTGCGCCGCGCGGGCAGGTTTGGCGATATCGACGCGCGCGACATGCTCATCCGCTACAACGAAGACGACTGCCTGGCCACCCGTGCCGTGCGCGACTTCCTCGACGCCGGCGCGCCGGGCGTGCCACGATTGGGCGAGGTTTAGCGGGGTTTAGCGGGGCTCCGCCTTCCACAGCGCCGCACCCGTGGCCACGAGGGCAGCAAGTAGCCCAGCGAGCACCCCGACGAAGCCTGCCCACGGCAACGCCTCGTACGCGCGCCCGGTGGCGGCGCCCAGGATCGACGAGCCCATGTAGTAGCAGAACACGTACATGCTGGAGGCCTCCGCACGGTCGCGCTCAGCGATGAGCCCAACCCAACCGGACGCCGTGGAGTGCAGCGCGAAGAAGCTGGCGGTGAACACCAACAGGCCAAGCAGCGTGACCCACAGCGATCCGCTGGCTGCGGCAAGCGCACCGAGGAGCATGAGTATCGACGATGCCAGCACCACCACCCCGTGCCCGTGGCGCTTCAGCAGCACTCCGGCACGGGCGCTCGACCACGTGCCGGACAGGTACACCACGTACACCAGGCCGGACAGGGCTGCGGGCAGGCCGAAGTCGAGCACCGCGCGAAAGCCGAAGAAGTTGTACATGGACACGAACACGCCCATGGCCACGAACGCGGTGGCGTAGAGCACCAGCAGCCGGGGGTTGCGCAGGTGGCGGGCCATCGCGCGAATTTCCGCGCTCGGCCGGATGGAGAGTTTTGGTACGAAATTGCGCTGCTCCGGAAGCAGCCACACGGCAATCACTGCCAGCAGGAAGGCAACGAGGCCGCTGCCTAACAGCGCCCACCGCCAGGAGGTGACCTCCAAAAGCCCTGCCGGGATGAGGCGACCGGTGAGCCCACCGATGCTGTTGCCGGCGATGTAGAGCCCCATCGCGCCGGGTAAGTCCCGGTGGTCGAGTTCTTCGGACAACCACGCCATGGCCACCGCCGGGGTGCCGGCGATCATTGCGCCCTGGAGGGCACGCATGGCGATGAGTTGCTCGGCGTTTTGGGCGATGGGCAGGAGCAACCCGATACCGGTGGCGGCCAGTGCGGAGATGACCAGGACGCGTCCGCGCCCGTACTTTTCCGAGAGGATCGACGCCGGCACCACGCACAGCGCAAGGGCGCCGGTGGCGGCGGAGACCGTCAGTGCGGCGGTGGAGGGGGTGATGTCCAACTCGGTGGTGAGCGTGGGCAGTAGGGCCTGGGTTGCGTAGAGGGTGTTGAAGATGGCGAGGCCGAACGCCAGCATCGCTAGCGTTGCTTTGCGGTATTCAGGACTGCCTTTTCTCACCCTGCCTATGTTACGAAACTTCTCGCGGGGGAATTACGCAACAAAAACTTTGCGAAAATACTTGCAGTTAAGGCGACCCTAACTTAGACTGCTTCTTGAGTTCATGCGGACTCGACGTATCACAGGGAAAACAACAAGCGCCCGCCACCTCCGAAAGGAGGTGGCGGGCGCTTGTATTAGCTAGGTCGCTGCAGGTTTATGCAGAAGCCTTTGCGTAGCGCTCGTTGACGTCGTCCCAGTTGACAACGTTCCACCAAGCCTCGACGTAGTCAGCCTTGACGTTCTTGTACTGCAGGTAGAAAGCGTGCTCCCACATGTCGAGCATCAGGACCGGGGTGAAGTCCACGGAGATGTTGCCCTGCTGGTCGGTCATCTGCTGGATGATCAGGCGGCCAGCGATGTGGTCGTAACCAAGCACTGCCCAGCCGGAGCCCTGCAGGCCGTTAGCCACGGCAGCGAACTGCTTCTTAAAGCCCTCGAAGGAGCCGAAGTCGCGGTCGATAGCCTCGGCGATTGCGCCGGTCGGGTTGCCACCAGCGTTCGGTGCCATGTTCTTCCAGAAGATGGAGTGGTTCGTGTGGCCACCGAGGTTGAACGCAAGGTTCTTGGTCAGTGCGCGAATCTTATCGGCGTTTGCGTCGCCGTTGCGCTCTGCCTCAAGAGCCTCGAGTGCAGTGTTTGCGCCGTTGACGTAGTTAGCGTGGTGCTTGTCGTGGTGCAGCTGCATAATCTCTGCGGAGATGTGCGGCTCAAGTGCGTCGTATGCGTACGGGAGATCAGGAAGCACGTAAACAGCCATGATGGTTTCCTTTCGTTTGATTTCGTGTACGGCAACCATCGTAGAGAAAATTTGGGAACAGTGTTGTGCCCAAACTCGTTACAGCAAATATGGGATTTCTTTTCGCACCTGAGCCAAAGCTTGTCGACGACACCACGGCCCTCCCCGGCCGCCCCGAACCCGTCCTTGCCAACCCCCGCCCGCACGCCGTGCTGACCACCCCGATTACCGGCCCGTGGCGTGAGGGGCAGAAGCGCATCCTCATCGGGATTGGCTGCTTCTGGGGTGCGGAGAAGATGTTCTGGCAGCTCGACGGTGTTGAATCGACCTCGGTCGGCTACGGCGGCGGCATTACCCCGAACCCCACCTACCGCGAAGTCTGCTCCGGCCAGACCAACCACGTGGAGTTGGTGGAGGTGGTCTACGACCCGGAGGTGATCTCGCTGAAGGAGATCGTTAAGACTGCACTCGAGGCGCATGACCCAACCCAGGGCTACCGCCAAGGCAACGACGTGGGCACCCAGTACCGCTCCGCCTTCTACACCGACACCGAGGAAGAGGCCGAGCAGATCCGTGAGTGGATCCGCCAGTACGAGGCGGACCTGAACAGCGCTGGCTACGGCGACATCACCACCGAAGTGCGCGCCGGCGCGCCGTATTACCTCGCTGAGGAGGAGCACCAGCAGTACCTGCACAAGGTGCCCAACGGCTACTGCCCGCACCACTCCACCGGCGTGGCCTGCGGCATTTAGTAGCCGTGCTTGGAGGGGAACCCTCCGACGGGGCGGCGCAGTTTGGTGGCGTCGTTGTGGATCCAGGCAGCCGCGCGCTTGATCTCGTCCTTGGTCAGCGCGGCGTTTGAATCCTCGTCTGAACGCTCGCCGTGGATGACGCCGTTCCAATACGCCACGGTTTCCTCGTGGTAGTTGTGCCCGTGGGGCGACGGGTAATCCTTGGAGGACAACTGGTCGATGGCAATCTGCCAGTAGGTGACCAACGGCATCCACCGCATCGTGTGCAGCGCATCCAAGTGCTGCGCCTTCGGTGCCGGAACCCCGCGCGAGCCCGGCTCCTTCAGCCAGTCCGGCCGGCGCCACGCCAGGCTGTGGTCCCACCACACCACCGGGTCAGAGGCGTGCTGGGCGAACACGACGCGCGGGGCCTCCCACTTCTGCGCGTAGGCGTCGCCTTGGAAGTCGTGGTTGAGGTGGTCGGGGTGGGCGGTGAAGCGGACGTGGAGACCGTCGTCGATAAGCGGAAGGCGCTCCGGAGAACCTTTTTGGCGCTGCTTAGTTAGCTCTCTGTGGTTGCGGGCGAAGCCGGGCGTGCCGGTGAACACGGCGCCAGAGGTGAGCTCGAAGAGTTCGTCGATGGACTCGAACGCGTCGGACACCCCGTAGGCGCCGAGCGATTCGCCGCCGAGGAAGAGCTTCGGGCGGGAGGATTCTGGGATGTTTTCCAGTTCGCGCAGGATGTACTCGATCAACATGCGCGAGGAGCGCACCGGGTTCGTGCGGTCCGCAAGATACGAATACGCCGAGGGCAGATACGAGTACTGCATAGCGACGATCGCACTATCGCCGCCGGTGACAAACTCGAACCCTGACGTGTGGAAGTCGTTGATCCAGCCCGTGCCGGCTGCCGACATCACCGCAATGTGGGAGCGCTCAAACGCGCCGGTGCGATGCATCTCCTTAATAGCCAGGCGCGCCATCTGCTCAAAGTCCGGCTCGTCCTGCTCACGCTCCAGATCCAGGCCGACGAAGATCCGGATCGGCTCCTGTGCCTCCCGACCAAGGACACGTTCAATGTCCTCCTTTCGCGGGCCACCGGAAACCACCGCGCGGCCCTGACGACCCATGAGGTTCCAATCCACCGAAGACTCCGGCGAACCCGAACGCTGCGGGCGATGCGGTTGCACCGCGCCTCGCATGTACTCACGGTCTAGCTCAAAGGCACGCCGGCTCGCATTGGAGAGGAACTGGCGCAACACCACCCGGTCGCTTACCAACACCAGCAACACACCACCGCCCACGATGGCGATTGGCCACGACGCCACCGGCGGCAACTTCTTGCCCAGCAGCTCGTTGAGCGCGTCGATGAAGGACTGGATCGCATCGCCGACCAGCAACACCGTGCCGTATCCGAGCGTGCCCAGCATCACGCCACCCGCCAGGTCAGAAGCCCGGAACGTGTCGTCGCTTTGTACCAGGCGCTTCAGCCGAATGCGCCGGCGGATCGAGGTGGCGAACACCGCAACCGTGGTCGCGGTCATCGCAACACGCGCTGGGCGGGGCAAACGTCCAGTCCCGGTTGGTGGGGTCGTCGGCCCGAACGCGTGCGCAAGGCCCGTCGCAACCCCGTGGCCGATGCCCTGGAGTACCGCCACGTTCGCCGCGGTCGCCCACCAGTTGTGCGGCAGCAACGACGGCGACACCGCACCCCACGTGGCCACTTCCGCGCCGACCAGGCCCGAGCGAAACGCCGGCGGCAGCCGGTGCGGGCCAAGCAGGCGGATCGCGGGGGAGAGATCCCCCAACACCTGCACCGCGCCGATCGGTACCGCCAGCCAGCCGTCGCGGCTGAACGAAAACCGCTGGCGTGCGCGCCATACCGCGTCGGGCAGTTTTGCGGTGATGTTGCGGATGGCGTTGCGGGTGTCGTCGATAAGCACGCTTGCTATTGTCCCAAACTTCTTACACTCGCGGGCGGGCACAAGGGCGAGTAGCCTGTGGGCCGTGAGCCACAACACCACACCAAAAATCGTCGCCCACCGGGGATTTTCCGGATCCTACCCAGAACTCACACAACGCGCGTTTGAAAAGGCGCTCGAACTTCCCATCCACGGCATCGAATGCGATGTACGGCTCACCCGCGACGGGCGAGTTGTCGTCTTCCACGACCCCACCCTGATCCGCACTGCGGGCGTGCGTGGGCGCATCGACTTCAACGACTACAACGACCTGCGTGAACTGAACGTGGGCACCAAAGAGGACCCGCAGCGGATTATGCTGCTGGAAGAACTGCTCGAACTCATGCAGGACTACCCCGACAAACACATCTACATAGAGACCAAACACCCCACCCCGCACGGGCCTGAGGTGGACGAGCAGACCTTCCGCATGCTCAGGTACGCGCGTCTCGACGACTCACCGAACATCCACCTCGCGTCCTTCTCTCACCGCGCGGTGCGCTACTTCACCGACATGGCGCCCGAACTGGAAACCTTCTACCTGTTCCGCCTGCGCGAGATGAAGTGGAACAAAAAGAACCGCATGTTCTCCCGCCCCTACGGCGTGGGTCCCGCGCTGCAGCACCTGCAGCTGCGCACGGAACTGCTGGGATACCGCGGTTTGAAGACGTACACCTGGACCGTAAACACGCCTCGCGGTATGCAGTGGTGCGCTGACAAGGGCGTGGATGTGATGGCAACGGACCTTCCCGATCTTGCCCTGGAGATCTTTGGCAACCACACCGCTGTTGTGTCTGACTAGCTTGTTGCCCGCCGGTGTCGTGCACGCCGGTACGATTGCGCGCATGGTGCAACGCAAACCGAAGAAAAAGAAGAACCGCGCAGATCTGCCCGAGGGCATGTCGCGCCGCGAGGCAAAACTCGCAGCCCGCGCCGCTGAGCGCGAGAAGTTCCAGAAGGACCCCCGTCCGTACGGCGGTCTGGCAGCAGAAGCCGACCTGGTAGCGCTGCAGGAGTTCGTCCCCTCTGCCGTGACCACGGTGGATGTGAAGGGCACCCCGGTCAACATTGTGACCGTCCTGCCGGGCGCCGGTGCCGCGCTCGTGCGCGAGGAGGACCAGGGCGGCGAGCGTTTCGTCGCGCTTCAGGTCACCTCCCACTCCCAGAACCCGGGCCGCGACCTCGCGTATGCCCTGAACTGGGTTGTTGATGCGAAGCCGGGCGAGACACTGCAGTCCACCGTCGCTGACGGTTCGCAGCCGGAGCTCTCGGAGCTTCTTAGCGACGACGCCACCCTGGACATCACCACCTACCAGGACTTCTCCTGGTGGTTCCCGGAGGGGGCTTCGGTCCCGCCGCAGATCCAGCAGGCGCTGCGCCAGGCCAACGACGCCGTCCTGCCGTCTGAGAAGATCGGCGAGAACCTGCCGGGCGCAATCTGGTGGGTTAACCCGGGCGGCGGCAAGGCACACATCCGCTGGGTGCGCACCGAAGATAACGAGGCGCAGATGCTGTCCGCACTGGCACGCATCGCGGCACGTGGCGAGCTGAACCTGGGCGAGGACACCAAGTTCGCCGGCGCATTCCGCACCCACGGCCTGGTTGTTCCGGTGTTCGACCTCGACCCGTCCGTGGCGGCCGACTCCTACGAGGCGGCGCTGGCGGAACTGGATAAGAAGATCACCGCCGAGTACGCCAACGACGCTGCATTATCTGCAGACGAGCGCAAACAACTGGACAATATTAAGTCCCGTCAGGTGACTATCTAGCTAGCCGTAGACCTTCTTGCCTGCCACCCAGGTCTGCCACGTAATCGGCATGCCTGGGCGGTAGGCCAGGTTGATGGCGTTTTCTGCATCCAGGATGTGCAGGTCGGCGGCCGCGCCGGGCACCAGCGTGCCCTTGGCCGGGCGGCCCTGCGGGTCCTTGCCGTCGCCGACGTTGTGACGGCGCAGCGCCTTCGCACCGCCGGTGGTGGCAGCCTCGATCGCCTCGTCGAGCGTGAGGTACTGCTGCAGCACCGCGGTGGTCACGCAGAAGTTCATCGAGGACGTAAACGACGTACCGGGGTTGAGGTTGGATGCGATGGCGACGGTGGCGCCGGCATCGATAAGTTTGCGCCCCGGTGCAAGATCCTCGCGCGTGGACAGGTCGCAGGCAGGCAGCAGCGTGGCTACGGTGTCCGAACCGGCCAGCAGCTCGAAGTCCTCATCAGAGAGGTAGTTGACGTGGTCCACGCTGGCCGCGCCCATCTCCACCGCAAGCTTCACGCCCGGGCCCTCTCCGAGCTGGTTGCCGTGCACGCGCACACCCAGGCCCACCTTCTTGCCGGCTTCGAGGACGCGACGGGACTGTTCTTCGTTGAACGCACCGCGCTCGCAGAACACGTCGATCCACTGCACGTGGTCCTTCACCGCATCCAGCATCGGGCCGACGACCTCGTCGATGTATTCGTCGGCGTCCGCTCCGGGCGGGACCAGGTGGGCGCCGAGGAACGTCACCTCGTCCACGTGGCGGGCGGCCACACGAGCAGCCTCTGCCTCGGACTCGACGTTCAGACCGTAGCCGGTCTTGGTTTCAAACGTGGTGGTGCCGCCCGCATGACCTGCGGCGACGCGCTCCGCCACCAGTTTGTCCAGGCGCTCCTCGCCTGCGGAGCGGGTGGCTTCCATGGTCACGGCGATGCCGCCGGCGGCGTAGGACTCGCCGGCCATGCGGGCCTCGAACTCTTCGGCGCGGTTGCCGTCGAAAACCATGTGGGAGTGGGAATCTACCCAGCCGGGCAGGACTGCGCGCCCGCCAACATCGACGGTTTCGGCGGCGTTTGCTGCTTCCGCGGGGGCTTCGTCGGCGGGGCCGACCCAGGCGATCACGCCGTCGTCGATAAGCAATGCTGCGTTCTTAATGGTGCCCAGCTCGGAGACCGTGCGGAGCTCGGAAATGCCAGTAATAAAGGTGCTCATGGGTGCCTTTCTTCGGAGGGCTTCGTGGGGCCCAGGGTAACGAAAAGCGCTGACGCGCCCGTGAGGGAAACGTCAGCGCTCTACGGCGCGTGATTAGTCGCGTGCCTGGAACTTCATCGGGATGCGCACGCCGCGCTCCTGCGCGACCTCGTTGGCGCGGGAGTAACCGGCATCCACGTGGCGGATGACACCCATGCCCGGGTCGTTGGTGAGCACAGCCTTGAGCTTCGCCTCGGCGAGCTCGGTGCCGTCAGCCACCGTGACCTGGCCGGTGTGGATGGAACGACCCATGCCCACGCCACCACCGTGGTGGATGGATACCCAGGTCGCGCCGCCGGACACAGCGGTCATGGCGTTGAGCAGCGGCCAGTCAGCCACAGCGTCGGTGCCGTCGAGCATGGACTCGGTCTCGCGGTACGGAGACGCCACGGAGCCGGAGTCGAGGTGGTCACGGCCGATGACGATCGGTGCCTTGACCTTGCCTTCCTTGACCAGGTTGTTGAAGATCACGCCGGCCTTGGCGCGCTCACCGTAGCCCAGCCAGCAAATACGTGCCGGCAGGCCCTCGAACTCCACGTACTCCTCAGCGGCGTCGAGCCAGCGGTGCAGGTGCTCGTTGTCCGGGAAAGCCTCCTTGATGGCCTGGTCGGTGACCTTGATGTCCTCCGGGTCGCCGGAAAGCGCAACCCAGCGGAACGGGCCAAGGCCCTCGCAGAACAGCGGGCGGATGTAGGCCGGGACGAAGCCCGGGAACTCAAACGCGCGGGAGTAGCCGGCCTTGCGGGCTTCGTCGCGGATGGAGTTGCCGTAGTCGAACACCTCGGCGCCCTCGTCCTGGAACTCGACCATTGCCTGGACCTGTGCGGCCATGGCTTCGCGGGCCTTCTTGGTAAAGGTGGTCGGGTCGGCGTCTGCCTCGGTGTGCCAGTCGGCGAACGGGATCTCGCTCGGCAGGTAGGACAGCGGGTCGTGTGCGGAGGTCTGGTCGGTGACGATGTCCACGGTGAACTCGCCCGCACGCTGGCGGCGCAGCATCTCCGGGAAGACCTCGGATGCGTTGCCGACGAGGCCCACGGACAGGGCGCGCTTCTCGTTCTTCGCGTCGGTGACCAGCTTGATCGCTTCCTCGAGGTCGGTGGTGACCTCGTCGAGGTAGCGCTTGCCCTGGCGGCGCTTCAGGCGGCCCTCGTCAACATCGACGATGAGGCAGGCGCCACCGTTGAGGGTGACGGACAGTGGCTGTGCGCCACCCATGCCGCCGCAGCCGCCGGTCAGGGTCAGGGTGCCGGCGAGCGTGCCGTTGAAACGCTTCTTCGCCACAGCCGCGAAGGTTTCGTAGGTGCCCTGCAGGATGCCCTGGGTTGCGATGTAGATCCAGGAACCGGCCGTCATCTGGCCGTACATCATCAGGCCCTCGTCCTCGAGCTCGCGGAAATGCTCCCAGTCCGCCCAGTCGCCAACCAGGTTGGAGTTGGCGATAAGCACACGCGGCGCCCACTCGTTGGTCTTCCATACGCCGACCGGCTTGCCCGACTGGACCAGCAGCGTCTCGTCGGACTCGAGGTCCTTCAGCGTATCGACGATCGCGTCAAAGGCCTCCCAGCTACGTGCCGCACGACCGGTGCCGCCGTAGACGACGAGGTCATCGGGGCGCTCCGCAACCTCCGGATCAAGGTTGTTCTGCAGCATGCGCAGCGGGGCCTCGGTCTGCCAGGACTTTGCAGTGATCTCAGTGCCTCGCGGGGAGCGGACCTCGCGTGCACCTTCGGACCAGTTCTTCGCCATGGGAATCCTTTCTACGGCTCATTGAGTTTCGTGATGCAGGACCACAATCCGACAGGAATGTAACCCGCGTTACATTGAGGATAAGGGAGCAATGTGGTTGCTGGAATACAGTTTTTGCCCGGTTTGTCTCGGATACGAGACAGGCCGGGCAGTGGGGGTTAGAAGATCAGGTACGCAATCGGCACCGTCAGGATGATGGACAGCACCACGCGCTGGAACCAGATGATCACCATGTGGCTGATCTTCAACGGGATGTCCGTGGCCAGCACCGCCGGGATCATCGAGGAGAAGAAGAACACCTGGCTGATGGAGACCACACCAACGGTGAAGCGCAGTACGTCAGACTCGTTGCCAGCCGCCAACGTTGCCGGCAGGAACAGCTCGGAGAGGCCGATGGCAAACGCCTCGGACGCGAGCCACGGATCCGGCAACTGGAACACCCACGCCAGCGGGAAGAACAGTGCGCCAAGGATCTTGAACGCCGGGGTGTAAAACGCCAGCGCCAAACCGATGATGCCAACAGCCATGATGCCCGGGATGACCTGGATGGTCATGATCACGCCGTCCTTGAAGTTGCGCCAAATGGTCTTTGGCAGCGACTCCGCCTGCGCCAAAAACGCCTTCGCTTCCTTCCACGCGGCGGCGAACAGGTTGCCCTCCACGCGCTCCTCCGGCTGCGGGGTGGCACCGGGGTAGTAATCGTCCGGGATCGTGCTCAACGGAGGGATGCGGACGACGACGATAGTGACTAGGAAGCACACAAGGAGCGTGACCGCGAAGTACACGCCCCAGATGTGCATCAGGTCCAGCGTTCGCGCCACAACCACCATGAACGTCGCCGATGCGGTGGAGAACCCAGCCGCGATGATCGACGCTTCGCGCGCCGTATAGCCGCCGGTGCGGTAG
This sequence comes from Corynebacterium sp. HMSC036E10, assembly GCF_001836265.1. Classification (NCBI taxonomy): domain Bacteria; kingdom Bacillati; phylum Actinomycetota; class Actinomycetes; order Mycobacteriales; family Corynebacteriaceae; genus Corynebacterium; species Corynebacterium sp. HMSC036E10. The sequence continues at coordinate 133,194 of NZ_KV827981.1, read as the reverse complement.
ACGCGGTTGGTAATCAAAAGGCCCAGCGAGTATGACCCCAAAAACGACGCCACTGCGTCAACGGCCGACTTACCCGGGGTGCGATACACCGGCCGCATGAACCGCTGCACCATCACACCGATGAATTCCATCAGGCCGAAGCCAACCAGCAAACCCAAAAATACGGCACCCACTGGGATAAGCAGGCCGACGGGGATGACGAGTTTGTTCAGGATGAAGGGGCCGAGGCGTTCGTCGAAAAGAAATGCGGGGCCGAAGTTGAACACGAGCATCGCGCACAACACCACCGCCAACGCGGAGAGGAACGCGAACACGGCACGCGCTTTATCCTCGCGCCACTTACCGGTGGCGAATTGGTAGACGGCGCCGGCGGTGATCATCACCAGGGTGATGTACGGCAGGGCGCCGGCAAGTGAGGACTGGAGCCAGCCCACAATGTGGTCCAACAGAATCGTGTTCTTCTCCCCGACAGTAAACGGGACGAAAAACGCAAAGGAACCGATCGCGCTGTAGAGGAAAAACCTCCACTTGTTCTTCGGCTCTGCGCTGTCTACCTCATGCTCGGGCGGAAGGGACGGGACGGCGGCAATATTGTCGCCCGGAATCCAACGGGTGCTGCCACCACGACGTGGGGTCTGCGTTTTATCCATGGTGCTGCTCCTTTACGGAACTCAGGTGGTGCGCGGATCTTCGCTCAACCAGGACTGGATACGTTCGTTGTCTTGCCCCAACTCCGGCGCCGGCGTCGGCTTTTCCATGCCGGCGAGTTTGAGTGGGGAGGCGAGGGTGCGGAACCCATCCGTTTCTTCAACCACCACGCCACGCTCCTGGGCGAACGGGCTACGCAGCGCCTCGTCCAGGTCGTACACGCGGGCGGTGGGCACGCCATGCTCTTCAAACAGGGCGATGGTCTCCGAGCGTGTCTTCGTGCTTAGCGCTTCTTCGATCAGTTCGCGCAGCGCAACGCGGTTTTCGGAGCGGGCCACCGGTTCCGCGAAGCGATGGTCGGTTGCCAACTCCGGCATGCCAAGCGCGTTGGAAAGGCGCTCGAACAGGCGGTTCGTGGTGATCGCGATGACCACATCGCCGTCCTTCGTGGCGTAGGTGGAAAACGGCGCGGACAGGCCGTGGTCGTTGCCGATGCGGGTGGGCGGGGTGTCGTCGTAAAGCGCGCGCATGCCCACGGACTCCATGACGGAGATGAGCGAGTCGTACATCGCGAGATCTAAATGCTGGCCGGTGCCGGTAGATTCGCGCTGGTAGAGCGCCGAAACCGTACCGATCGCGGCGTAGAGGCCCGGGATGAGGTCACCCAGCGAGATGCCCACGCGCGTCGGCTTGCTGTTCGGCCAACCCGTAATCGACATCAGGCCACTCATCGCCTGCGCAACCAGGTCGTACGCCGGTTCCTTGGCCAGCGAGCCCGTCTGGCCGAAGCCGGAGATGCTCGTCACGATGAGGCGCGGGTTGATCTCCAGCAGGTCCTTCGGTCCAAGGCCGAGTTTCTCAAGCACACCAGGGCGGAAATTTTCGACGACCACATCAGCGCGGCGGACCAGATCACGCAACACTTCCTTGTCGTCGTCGTTCTTGAAGTCCAGCGTGATGCCCATCTTCGAGCGGTTGAACAAGCGGTAGTAGGCGGACGTGCCGTCGACGAACGGGCCGAACTGACGCGAATCGTCGCCCCACGGCGACTCCACCTTGATCACCTCAGCACCGAGGTCAGCCAAGATCATGGAGCAGAACGGTCCCGCGAGCACGCGGGAAAGGTCGAGGACGCGGATTCCGGAAAGCGGTGCATTCATAGTGTTTCCTCCTGCGTGGACTAGACGAAGGCCGATTCGCCCGTGATGGAACGACCGACGATGAGCTGGTTGATGTCGTAGGTGCCCTCGTAGGAGTAGATGGCCTCGGCGTCGTTGAAGATCTTTGCCATGCGGTAATCCGAGATCAGACCGTTGCCGCCGAGGATCTCGCGGCCGAGCGCGACCGTCTCACGCATGAGCTTCGAGGTGAACGCCTTGGCCAGCGCGGACTGCTCGTTGTTCGCGGAACCGCGATCCTCCATGCGGGCCAACTGGGCCATCATCGACTCGGAGGCAACGAGGTTGCCCTGCATGGTGGCCAGCTTGTTCTGGTTGAGCTGGAACGAGGAGATCTTCTTGCCAAACTGGATGCGCTCGTCCGCGTAGCCGAGCGCCACATCGAGGGCGCCCATCTGCGTGCCGACGGCCTGCCAACCCACCGTGGAGCGTGCACTCTTGAACACCTTGTTGATGTCCTTGAACGAGTTCGCCCCCTCGAGCTTGTCGCTATCCGGCACGAATACGTTGTCCAGGGTGATGTCGGCGTTTTGCACTGCGCGGATGGCAATGCGGTTTTCCATCAGCGTGGCCGTGTAGCCCTCGGACGTGGTGTCCACGATGAAGCCCTTGACCTGCTCATCCTCCGGGTCGCGGGCGTAGACGGCGACGTAGTCGGAGAAGGTGGCGTTGCCGATCCAACGCTTCGCGCCGTTGAGGATCCAGCCGCCATCCACCTTGGTGGCGGTGGTGCGCATGCCCTGGGCGACGTCGGAGCCGGCCTCCGGCTCCGTGATCGCAAGCACGCCAGTCTTGCGCACGGCGTAGAGGTCCGGCAGCCAGCGCTCCTTCTGCTCCTCGGAGCCAAGCAGCTCGATGCTGCCGGTGAACAGGCCGTCCTGGCCGGAGAAGAACGTGCCTACGGAACCGTCGGCGCGGTGAATCTCCGCCGCGACGAGGCCTGCGAGCAAGCGGGAGCGACCCTGGCCGCGTACGAGGCTGATGATGTTGAGCTCGCCAATCGACGGCAGCAGCTCGTGCGGGAACTCCGAACGGTTCCAGTAGTCCACCGCGATCGGGAGCACCTTCTCCTTTGCCCAATCGCGGACGTTGTAGAGGATGTCCTTTTCCTCTGTGGACAGTTCGCTTTCAAAGTCGTAGAAATCGCCATTCGGGTACCGGCCAGCCATGGTGAGACTCCAATCACAATCTGCGGGGGTTAATGATGTAGGCGACAGTGTATGGAGTTTCCTGTGGTAACAAAGGGGGCAGTGTCGCCAGTTGTCTGGGTTCCCAGACTATTGGTGATGCGTAATAGAAAGCGGGCGGCGCCGATGCTGCGGCGCCGCCCGTTGAGTAGTGCGGTTTAGCGAAGTGTGCCCACAACCGCCTCAACGGCCTTGACGTAATCGCCGCCCTTGACCAAATGCACGGCATGCTCAATCTCCGGGGCCAGGAAACGATCGGTGCCCGGGCCCTCCACATGCTTACGCAGCGTGGCCAGAGCTGCACCGGTGCCGACGGACGGCTCACCCTCGCGCATGTCCAGCGCACGCGCGGCGGTGAGGATCTCCACTGCAAGCACGCGCTGCAGGCCATCGATGCTGCGGCGCAGCTTGCGGCCCGCCGACCAGCCCATGGAAACGTGGTCCTCCTGCATCGCGGACGACGGGATCGAATCCGCAGACGCCGGCACCGCGTTGCGCTTGAGCTCGCCGACAATGCCTGCCTGCGTGTACTGGGCGATCATGTGGCCGGAATCCACGCCCGGGTTGCCCGCGAGGAACGCGTTGAGGCCGCGGTTGCGCGCCGGGTCGAGGAAGCGGTCCGTGCGGCGCTCGCTAATCGACGCCAAATCTGCCACCACAATCGCCAAAAAGTCCAACACGTACGCCACTGGTGCGCCATGGAAGTTGCCGTTCGAGGCGACACGGCCGTCCTTGGCCACCACCGGGTTATCGTTCGCGGCGGCGAGCTCGCGGTCGGCCACCGTGGTCACGTATGTCAGCGTGTCGCGGAAACCGCCGGCGACCTGCGGGGTGCAACGGATCGAGTACGCATCCTGCACGTCGTTCGCCTTGAAGCCCTCGAGTGCCGCCGCCAGGATCGGCGAATCCGCCGCCACGGTACGGATGTTGTAGGCCGCGTCCGCCTGGCCCGGGTGCGGGCGCAGCTGCTGCAGGTCCTCGTCGAAAACAGACAGCGTGCCGTTGAGGCCCTCCACGCTCATCGCGGTTGCGATGTCCGAAACCTTGGCGGCCTCGCGCAGATCTGCGATGGCCAGGCACAGCATGCCAAGCATGCCGTCGGTGCCGTTGATCAGCGCCAAGCCTTCTTTTTCGCGCAGGACCAGCGGCTCGATGCCCGCCTGGGACAGGGCGTCAGCGGCCGGGATGATCTCACCACCCTTGACGCGGACCTCACCCTCGCCCAGCAGGGCCAAGGCGCAGTGGGCCAGCGGCGCCAAGTCGCCGGAGCAACCCAGTGAACCGTACTCGCGCACCACCGGCGTGATCCCAGCGTTCAGCGCGGCGGCGTAGGTCTCCGCCACCACCGGGCGCACACCCGTGCGGCCCGTGCACAGCGTGGACAGGCGCAGCAGCATCAGCGCGCGAATGACCTCTTCTTCCACCTCCGGGCCGGAGCCCGCGGCGTGGGAGCGCACCAGCGATACCTGCAGCTGCGCGCGCATATCTTCCGGGATGTGCTTCGTGGCCAGGGCGCCAAAGCCAGTGGAGACGCCGTAGACCGGGGTCGGGTCCGCAGCGAGCTCCTCGATGCGCTCACGGGTAGCGGCGATTTCCTCGAGCGCCGCCGGATCGATCTCAACGTTTGCGCCGTAGCGCGCGACGGCGACGACGTCCTCAACGGACAGCGCGCCGATGCCTACTGTGACGGGGGTAATAGTTGTCATGCGTGTGATGCTAGATCACACCGGTGTAGTGCTCAACGATTACCAAAAAACTGCGTGCGCAAGCGTGCCGAGGCATCCTCCAAAGCCCCCAAAAGTGCCTGCTTATCGGTGCTTCCCACCGGGAACGTCGCCGCAAGCGCCGCCGCCGGTCGCTCCAGATGGTCCAACACCGCAACCGCCACGGACTCCTGCCCGCGCGAGACTTCCTCGCATTCGCTTTCCCAGCCGTGCTCGCGGACGTCGATAAGCTGCGCTTTGACCTCGCTGTACCGACGACGCTCGCCGGACGACGTGAACACCGCGCGCAACTCCGCGTCCGGCAAATGCGCAAGCATGATGCGCCCCGACGCCGTAGCCAACGCCGGCAAACGCACACCAACCTCCGTCACCAACGACACCGCCCCTGGAGCACGCACCTCGTGCAGGTACACAATCTCCGACCCGGCCAGGCGCGTCAGGTGAGCCGAACCCCCAGCAAGCGCAGCAATACGGGCGAGAGGCTTCGTCGCGAGCCGCACCAGCGGCTGCTGCGTGGTGTACGCCTGCGACATCCGGTACGCCGCCAACCCCAACCCGTACGTGCCCGGGTTTTTCAAGTGCACCACAAAGCCGGAATCCTCCAACTCGCGCAGCAAGTGGTACGTCGTCGAACGGGGCAGCTCCAACTCGCGTTGAATACGGGTCGCAGAAATCGGCGCATCTGTAGTGGACAGCAGCGACAGGATGCGCAGCACATTGTGCGCAGCGGGAACCTGGGGCTTATTCATCGCCTCTCAGTATGCCCCGACGCTAGGCTCGTGTGGCATGAATACAGTCACAGCACCACTTTTCGCACCCGCACCCGACTGGACCGGCCGCGACGACGGCCCCGGAGCCGAGCACGCCCGCTGGCACAGCGAGGTCTCCACCAACGCCGAACCACAAGAAGGAGCCGTGCACCTCATCGGCTTTGCCTCCGACGAAGGCGTTGAGCGCAACGGCGGCCGCCAAGGCGCCGCCCAGGGCCCCGACGCGTTGCGCGCCGCACTCGGCTCCCTCGCTATTCACGACGAGCGCACGCTTATCGACGCCGGCACCGTCACCACCCAAAACGACGACCTCGAAACCGCGCAACGGACCCTTTCCGACAAGGTGTATGACCTCGTCACCGCGCAAGGCGCAGACGGCATGACCGTCGTGCTTGGCGGCGGACACGAAACCTCCTTTGCCACCCACCGCGGCGCCTACGAGGCCATCGGCCCGATGCACATCATCAACTTCGACGCCCACTTCGACCTGCGCACCGCCAGCCGACCCACCTCCGGCACACCCTTCCGCCAGATCGCCGACCTAGCGGGCAGCGACTTCGACTACTCCGTCTTCGGCATCTCCCAGCCCAACAACACCAAGGTGCTCTTCGACACCGCCGACGACCTCGGTGTGACCACCGTGCTGGACACCGAACTGGCCGAAATGTCGATGCGCGAAGCCGTCTACCGCGCCCTCGCCGCCGTCGACGGTGATCTGCCGATCCACCTCTCCATCGACCTCGACGTCCTGCCCGCCGCCGTTGCGCCGGGCGTGTCCGCCCCCGCAGGCTTCGGCGTGGACTACGCGAAACTGCGCGCAATGGTCTCCGCCGTCGCCGCCACCGGCCGGGTCGCGCTGCTGGACGTCGTCGAACTCAACCCCGACTACGACGTAGATAGCCGCACCGCCAAAGCCGCGGCGCGGCTCATCGACGATGCGGTAACGGCGGCGGCAAGGCGTCGTCGCTAAGCAAAAGTCCCTTAGAACAGCAGGTGGGCGACGGGCACCGTAATGATCACGGTGAGCACCACACGGATGAACCAAATGATGACCATCTTCACGATGTTCAGCGGAATGTCCGTCGCCAACACCGCCGGCACCATCGCCGAGAAGAAGAAAATCTGGCTCACACACACCACAGCCATGGTGAACTTCAACACCATGTCATCCGAACCCGCCGTCAACGTGGCCGGAAGGAACATCTCCGCCAAGCCGGTCGCCAGCGCACCCGACGTCGCCCACGGATCCGGCAAACGCAGCAACCACACCACCGGGTAGAACACCACGCCAACGGCCTTGAACACCGGGGTGTACGTCGCCAGCACCAGGCCAATCACGCCAACCGACATGATGCCCGGCGTGACCTGCACCGCCATGACCAAACCGTCGCGGAAATTCGACCACAACACCTTGCCCAACGAATCCGCACGGTTGAGCTCAATCTTCGCCTCACGCCATGCCGCCTTGAAACGGTTGCCCGTAATCTCCTTTTCCGGGTGCGGCGTCGCCCCCGGGTAATAATCCTCCGGAATGCGCGAAATGGGAGGGATGCGCACCGTAATCGCCGTCACGATAAACGTGATGATGAAGGCGATAAAGAAGTACGCGATCCAGTGCTCCATGATGTCGAGCGTCTTAGCGACGATCACCATAAACGTGGCCGACACCGTAGAAAAACCTGCAGCAACAATCGACGCCTCACGCCCGTTATAGCTGCCGTTCTTATACATACGATCCGTGATCAACAGGCCCAGCGAGTAGGAACCAAGGAATGACGCCACCGCATCCACCGCAGACTTGCCCGGAGTGCGGAACACCGGGCGCATGATCGGCTGCACCATCACGCCAATGAACTCCATCAGGCCAAAGCCCACCAGCAAACCCAAGAAGATCGCGCCGACCGGAATCAGCAGGCCGACCGAGATCACCAACTTATCCAGGATGAACGGACCAATATCCGGGTTGAACAACCACTCCGGGCCGAACCCAAACGTCAGCATCGCGCACAGCACAATCGCCAGCACAGACAGTGCCGCAAACGCCATGCGTGCGTAGTCCTCTTTCCAGCGACCGGAGACGAACTGGTAGATCGTGCCAGCGATGATCGCCGCTAGCGCCAGGAAGCGGGTCCCCTCGCCGAGGGTCGTGGTGATCCACGTGACGATGTGATCCAACAAAATCGTCGACTTCGAACCATTCACCGAAAACGGCACGAAAAACGCGAAGATGCCGATGGCGCTGTAGACAAAGAAACGCCACGCCGCCTTCGGCTTCACATCCGCATCGGGGGTGAAGTCGGGATCGGGATCAGCCGGGGACGTGGAGTCGTCGACAAGCACATGCGAACTTGCGGGCAAGTCCTTTACTGGCCAAGCAGGCGAATACCTACGCATACGATTCGTGCGCTTACCAGCGGGTTCCATAAACATCCTTTCAATACTGCAGCGGCGTCCGCAACGTCTGCCCAACAATTGGGGCCGAATATTTTTGGTGCCGAAGAATAATTTTTACACAAAAAGTGACACACAGCACAAAGTGATGGTCTAGATTCTCTAGTTACTTGAAACGACGTTCAAGAAAACCCCAGCACACAAACAAAAGGAGGGCGCCATGGAAGGGTTCATCGACACCCTCAATGGCCTCATTTGGTCCAACTGGTTGGTATTCCTGTGCCTCGGCGCAGGCGCATACTTCACACTCGTCACCCTGTTCCTGCAGATCCGTTGCCTGCCCGACATGATCCGCCAACTCAAATCCGGCGAAAAGTCCGAAGAAGGCATCTCCTCGTTCCAATCGCTGATGATCTCCCTTGCCGGCCGCGTCGGCGTCGGCAACATCGCCGGCGTCGCCACCGCCATCGCCTTCGGTGGCCCGGGTGCCGTCTTCTGGATGTGGCTCGTCGCCCTACTCGGCTCCGCAACCTCGTTCATCGAGTGCTGCCTCGCCCAGATCTACAAAGAAACCGACCGCGACACCGGCGAATACCGTGGTGGCCCGGCCTACTACATCGAAAAGGCCTACAAGCACACCACCGCCGCACCATTCATGCTGGTCTACGCCATCATCTTCGCAATCTGCATGCTGCTGGCAACCTCCTACTTCCTCCCCGGCATCCAGGCCAACGGCGTAGCCGCAGCCGTGGACAACGCATGGGGCATCGACGTCAAGATCTCCGCAGCCGTCATGGCGATCCTCCTCGCCTTCATCATCATCGGCGGCGTGAAGCGCATCGCGAACTTCGCATCCATGGTCGTCCCGTTCATGGCCGCCATCTACATCATCATCGCCATCGTCGTCCTCTTCGCCAACGCCTCCGACATCCCCGAAGTCTTCGGCATCATCTTCCGCTCCGCCTTTGACAAGGAAGCAGCATTCTCCGGCATGCTCGGCGCAGCCATCATGTGGGGCGTCAAACGCGGCATCTACTCCAACGAAGCAGGCCAAGGCACCGGCCCGCAGTCCGCAGCCGCCGCCGAAGTCTCCCACCCCGCCAAGCAGGGCTTCGTCCAGTCCTTCGCCGTCTACATCGACACCCTCTTCGTCTGCTCCGCAACCGCCTTCATCATCATCTCCACCGACATGTACAAGGTGTTCGAAGGCCAGTCCGAAGACGGCGCCGTAGTCTACGACGGCTCGCTTCCCGACGGCGTGCCCGTCGGCCCCGGCTTCGTCCAAGAAGGCCTGAACTCCTTCTCCGCCGGCCTCGGCCCATCCTTCATCGCGCTGGCCATCATGTTCTTCGCCTTCACCACCGTGCTGGCGTACTACTACATGGCAGAAACCAACTCCGTCTACCTCAACCGCTGGGTAAAGAACGAAGGCGCCCGCAAGGCCATCATCTGGGGCCTACGCGTCCTGATCATCGCTGCCGTGTTCATCGGCGCAACCACTACCCCGGGCAACGCGTGGGCACTCGGCGACATCGGCGTGGGCGCAACCGCATGGCTCAACATCGTCGCCATCCTCTTCCTGCAGGTCCCGGCCCTCAAGTGTCTGTGGGACTACCGCCGCCAGAAGAAGGCCGGTATCGATCCGCACTTCGACCCCGAGGCCCTCGGCATCAAGAACGCCGACTTCTGGGTTGAGCGCAAGAACGAGCTCATCGCCGCTGGCAAGTGGCCCGGCGTTGAGGGCACCGCAGGTGCTGCTGGTGCTGGCTCTGGCTCGACGGTCGTGCGACCAGACGAGCAGTAAGCGCTTACTGCTCTAAGCCGGTCCCCGGGTTTGCGCCCGGTGGCCGGCTTTTTCGTGCGTGGCGGGGTGGTTCGGTTGGGTGCTGGCCCCAAACGGTACATCCAACACAGCTCATTTCGCTGATTTTCGACGAAATGCACCGTGTAGGAGGCGCCG